>CAVJCN010000159.1:0-4979 GCA_963647945.1 Absicoccus sp.
GCTCAAACAGTTCGATTTCGCAGCCAAACTCTCGGCGAAACTCGCTGACAACCGCAAGGCTCCTCGCGAAGCTCGGGGAGAAATATCTCGCTTTCGCCGGGACTACCGAAATTTAGAAAGGTAGAAGTATTTCTCCCACTCGCGCACTTGTCGCAGGTGGCTTGCGGGTAGCTGCTTCAAAAGCCCTATTTCAGATTCTCCGGATTCAGGCATTTAAGCTCCTCGATAACGAAAAGCCCGTCTTTGCGGATCAGCACATCGTCAAACCAGATTTCCCCGCCGCCGTATTCCGGACGCTGAATCATCACCAGATCCCAATGAACCGCGGAATCGTTGCCGTTTGGCGCGTCCTCATAGCACATCCCCGGCGTAAGGTGGAAGCTCCCGCAGATTTTTTCATCGAATAATGTATCTTTCATCGGAGTTAGCACATAAGGGTTTACGCCGATGGCGAACTCGCCGAAGTAGCGGGCACCTTCGTCGGTGTCCAGCAGCGCGTTGATTTTTTCGTTATTGTTTGCCGTTGCCTTGATGATTTTGCCCTTTTCAATCTCAAAACGAATATTTTCGTAGGTAAAGCCCTGCTCCTCGCTCGGAGTGTTGTAGGAGATTATGCCGTTCATGGAGTCCCGCACAGGGGCCGTGTAAACCTCGCCGTCGGGAATGTTCCGAAGCCCGTCGCACTTGATTGCCGGAATGTCCTTGATGGAAAAGCTTAAATCCGTTCCGGGCCCCAGAAGGCGCACCTTGTCCGTGCGGTTCATCAAATCTACCAGACTGTCCATGGCACGGCTCATTTTCTTGTAATCCAGGGTGCAGACATTGAAGAAAAAGTCCTCAAATGCTTCCTGGGACATATTGGCAAGCTGCGCCATAGATGGGTTCGGATAGCGCAGAATCACCCATTTCGTGCGGTTTACACGATAGTCGAGGGTTGGGCTTGTGAGCTTGTTATAAAGATTCAATTTATCGGAAGGAACATCGCTGAGCTCGGCGGTGTTTTCATTTCCGCGGATTGCGATGTAGGCATCCATGCCCTTCATTCGATAAAGCTCGAAGTCGTTGAGAAATTCAAGCTGGTCTTCGTCCGCCCCCAGCAAAATTTCCCGCATGAGGCGGCTGTCCCGGGAAGTCACGAAGGGCTTTGCTCCCAGCTTGTAGCAGTCTTTGATGAGGCGGCAAACCAGAGGCTTCGTCGCCTCTCCCTCATAGTCGATTAAAACCCTGTCGCCCTTTTGCAGGTCGCAGGAGTAACTTGTAAGCATATCCGAAAGCTTGTTGATTCTCTGATCCATAGTATTTCACCTCGCAATTTTGTTCTATCTAAAATATATCCTAAGTATACCCTAAAATCGGCGAAAAAACCATAGGCTGCGGGGAATTGTCAATCTGTGGAGAGTTGTCAAGCTGTTGCCAAGCTGCGGGAAATTGCCGATCTGCACCTTGACGGCTTTTCAAGGGAATGTTATGATATTGCCGATGGAAAATGCTATAAGATTAAAGGCAAAATTGGTAGTAAGTTATGAAAAGGACAATCAAAATCACGGTGGCAAACCCCGCCGGCAACAAGACGATTTTCGTACACGACAGGTTTGAACGGGCGGAGTACGCCAAGGCAGCGGAGCAGCTGCTGGCTATGAAAGAATATGCGGCGGAGCAGGTTGCCTTCATTCTGGAAGCACCGGAGTGCGGCAGAGCCCATGGCAAGATGGAAATGTGCGGGCTGGAATTTTGCGGCAACGCCACGCGAACCTTTGGGCTGATGGTTGCGAAAAAGCTTGGAATCTCAGGGGCAGGCAAGGTATTTATCGACACCAGCGGAGCAGATGAAATCCTCACGGTAGAGGTAAACACGGACACAAATTACACGAAAGTCAAAATGCCTGCGTATATCGGCATTAAACGATTTGACCTTTCCGGACTTTTCGGCTCCGGACGAAAGAGCATCAAAGCCGTTGATTTCGGCGGGATCCTGCATCTCATAATACCGGACATTCATGCTGACATCGAAAATTTTGAGAAAGTAAAAAACTTCGTCTACGATAGATTAAATCCACCGGCAATGGGTGCCATGTTCTATGATACAGAGCGGAAAACCCTTGCTCCGGTGGTTTATGTAAAGGACATTGACAGCACATACTTTGAGGGCTCCTGCGCCAGCGGCACTGCGGCCTGCGCCGTTGCTTTCAGTGCAGAAAATCCGGATGGTGAGTATGGATTCACATTCCCCCAGCCCGCAGGCACAATCAATGCTTCGGCTGTAGTGCGGGGCGGAAAAGTTCAGGAAGTCTATATTGAGGGCCCTGTTGAAATCGGCGAACCTGTAACGGCAGAGATAGAGATGTAAAGAAATGTAAAAGCCGGCAAGGCGAAATTTTGAAATCTTGAAAATCCGCAAAGACGAAATTTTGCTTGAAGAGGAACAGGATTTGTGATATAATTCAATTTGCGTCAGCGCGGAACACTTGTAAGCCGCAGGCAATTTGAATTATTTGGAAACGTATCGAAGTGGTCATAACGAGCCGCACTCGAAATGCGGTTGTCCGCAAGGGCACGTGGGTTCGAATCCCACCGTTTCCGCCAACGGAACCCTTGAAAGCCCAGTGCTTTCAAGGGCTTTTTACTGTATAAAAACTTAATTTTTGCTTCTGCATCAATCATAATCCGTGATGCATGGCAAATATCCTTTGCCCCCTTTGGACACGATTGCCTTTGCCTTTAGCGATTGCCTTTAGAACAAAATTCATTGACACAGAATATAACATTAGATATAATATTTTATAGAAACATTGTTATATTTAAGAGGTAGCATTATGCAGAAACTTATAAAACAGATAAGAGCATATTTGAATATGAGTCAAACCGAGTTTGCAAATCAGCTTAATGTTACCTTCCAAACCGTGAACCGCTGGGAGAACGGCCGCGCCCTGCCCAACAAATTGGCACAATCAAAGATGTTTGATTTATGCAGGGAAAAACAAGTCCCCGTTTATGATATGACTCTGAAAAAGATTGCAGAGGAATCGAAAGCAATTGAGCTCGATTCAAAACGAATACTTCTTTATCACGGCTCAAAGTCCGGCATTGATGGTACTATTGAGCCAAAGAGCCGAAAGCAATGTGACTTTGGCAAAGGCTTCTATATGGGAACCGATCCCAGTCAGGCGCTTACCCTGATTTGCGATTATGAAAAGTCTAAGTTCTACATTGTTTCTGTAAGTACGGATAATCTTGCACACATTGAAGTGCCGGCAGATATTGATTGGGCGATGCTTGTGGCATATCACAGAGGAAAAATGGAAAAAATAAACGGTACGCCTTTTTACAATAAGTACCGGGATATGACACAAGATAAGGATCTGATTATCGGCAATATTGCAAACGACCGTATGTTTTTCGTTATCGACAACTTTTTTGTCGGCAATGTTACCGATATGGCTCTTATCAACAGCCTTTCTGCCCTTCAACTCGGTAAGCAGTATGTGGTTATTTCACAAAAGGGCTGTGACGCTGTTCGCATTGAAGCGGAAGTTGAGCTTTCTTACCTTGAAAGACTGTTTATAAAAGAAGTAGCCGAAGAAAACCGCGGAAAAGGTATTTCCCTCGCCAACGATATTTGCAAGAATTATCGCCGTGAGGGCGTGTTCTTTGATGAAATACTTGACGAGGCTAAGAGGGGAGGAAGACAATGAACGAAATTCAGTTAAAACTTTGCGATATTCAAGGAAGATTGTTTGAATTATCTGCCAAGAAAAAATATGACAGCATCGCTTTTATCAAGGCGTTTATGATGTCCGATGTTGCAAAGGAGCTGGATTCAAAATACAACCGTATGCAGTGGGCAGGAGAAGAATATCTGCTTGAGGAAGTTGCCGCCGGTGCAGGCGAAATGCTTACAAGCAAAGGAGAAATATTCTCCGCTGATATGCTGTATTGGATAGGCTATATCTATCGTTATTGGCATTATTATAACGGTGAGGACAGTGCAAAGATTTACAAACAAGCTCCTGCCCTGACGATGAAACGCAACTATATGATTTTCCACACGATGGATCCCGTCCTCGCTATTGAGGACTTGAAAGAAATCCATAATCAGAAACAGAAACAGTAATTTGTTTTGGAGGTGCGCTATGGCATTTGAAAATAAATTGGGACTTGAAAGCTCCGCAGACCTTGCCCGTGAAGAGGAACGCATCAGCAAGCAAAAAGCACTTGAGCTTTTTGAAACAGGCGTATTAGATACTCTTCCGGCAGGTAAATTTGCAACATTGCAGGCAATCCATAAGTACCTTTTTGAGGATATTTATGACTTTGCCGGAGAAATCCGCACGATGAATATGGCAAAAGGTAATTTTCGTTTTGCACCACTTATGTACTTGCAAGCGGCGCTTGAAAATATCGACAAAATGCCGCAATCCACTTTTGATGAAATCGTTGAGAAGTATGTGGAAATGAACATCGCCCATCCATTTCGGGAGGGTAACGGTCGCAGCACTCGCATTTGGCTTGACCATATCCTCAAAAACGAAATCGGCAGGGTGGTGGACTGGAGCAGGGTGGATAAAGACGACTATCTACTTGCAATGGAGCGCAGCCCCATTAAGGATATCGAAATCAAACATATCCTGAAAGCTGCTCTCACCGATGAAATAAACAGCCGCGAAGTCTATATGAAGGGCATCGACCACAGCTACTATTACGAAGGATACACGACATTCAAGACGGAAGATTTGAGCAAAAAATGAGGCGTAAATATGCCCGATAAAAATTGATAAAAATTGGCAATTTGAACTTGAAGAATATATAAAGCAGCGCACCGCCCGAACCGAGACAATGCAGCGGAAGTGATTGAAAGCGCCTCTGACTGCGCTTTTCCTCTTTGGGAATATATGTGAAAATATCTGTCAAAGTCCGGGGTACGGGCTTTTTTATTGCTCCTTATTATCGGCAAAAAACAAACAATCTAAATTCTCTTTCGC
>CAVJCN010000160.1:0-4960 GCA_963647945.1 Absicoccus sp.
GGAAAAAATCCGCGTCTATTGCCGGGAAAGCATGGGTAAAAATGGACACGAGGCGGCCCGGGGGCCGCCTCCTTTTAAACTTTGAATAACGGTATTCAAAGTTCCGATACACATTACAGCTGCGGCCCGTGCTGCGGCCCGTGTAACGATGCATAGGCAGCTTGAACCACATGGTGCATCAGCAGCGCCGTGGTCACCGTTCCCACGCCGCCGGGTACAGGGGTAATCGCCGCAACCCGGTCTTTCAAAGCCTCAAAATCCGCATCACCGCACATTTTTCCCTTTTCATCAAAGTTGATGCCCACATCCACGATGACTTGATTAGCACCGGCATGACTTTCCGTCAGCATGTTTCTCCTGCCGGTTGCGCAAATTACGATGTCCGCGTCCCGGCAAAGTGCCGTAAGATGTTCTTTCTCCGTTTTGCTGTGACAAACCGTTACCGTTGCATTTCTTTCCATAAGCATCATAGCCGCCGGTTTCCCCACAACCATGCTGCGCCCGATTATGACGGCTCGCTTGCCTGTGGTTTCTATGCCGTAATAACTGAGAATCATCATGGCAGCCTCTGCTGTGCAAGGCGGGAAGCCTGCCCCTGCTCCTGTAAAAATTCCTCCAAGGGTCCTGTTGGTGATTCCGTCTATATCCTTTTCCGGGCGGAGATGATTGCAGATTCGCTCCTCGTCCACCGAATCCGGAAGGGGCCTAAGCATCAGCACGCCGTGTATGTTCGGCTCATCGTTTAGATACTTTACAATGTCCAAAATGTCGGATTCATCCGCCTTTCCGTCCATAATAAATTTCTCGGTATGTATTCCCAGGCTTGCAGCCTTTTTTACGGCGCTATTTTCGTAGGCAATATCACTTGGCTTGTTCCCCACTCGCAAAATCGCCAGCGTAGGCACTGTCCCATCCTTTTCAAGGAGCTGCGTTGCCTCACTCCGGGTTTTTTCGTCTATCCAGTCTGCAACGGGTTTTCCTTCCAGTATTGTCATTTTGCCAGTTCCTTTCTTGCCGTTTCTTCCAGTAAAATCGCCTTCTCGAATGCGTCCTTTATGTCATTTCCATAAACTACCATTCCATGATTTGCCATTATTGCGGCGCAGTTTTCTCCCATTGTACTTACGGCATTTTCCGCTATTGCCTTTGTCCCGGCGGCGGCGTATTCGGTAACCCCAACAAAATTTCCGAATGCCTCTCCTGCCCTTGTATTTTCCCCGGGGATTTCCAGGCCGCAATGGGTGCAGGCAAATACCGAAGCATTTGCGGAGTGGGTGTGAATGACGGCCCCTGCCGACCCTTTTGTTCTGTAAATTGCAGCGTGAAGTTCAAGCTCCGAGGTTGGATTATTCTCACCCTCCGAGGCCATCGTTGCAAGGTTCACCTTCACCAGATCCTCCGGCTCGATTTTCGCATATTCGATGCCCGATGGGGTTACGATAATAGTATTATTGTCAAGTTTCGCGGAAATGTTGCCCCAGGTTCCCTGGACAAGTCTTTCGCTTACAAGCCTCCGCCCATACTTTGCGATTTCCCGGCGAAGTTCGTATTCAGCTTCGGAAAAATCCTCTTTGCTCTTTGAACCTGTAACCTTTTCCTGCAGCGAATAATTTTTTTCGTATTTTTTTCTCAGCATGGAAACCGTCCTTCTGTCAAAGCGCACGCAGCTGCCCAGCTTCTTTGCCTTTAGCTCCACATATGCCGCTTTCTCCGCTACCAGGGTCACGGTGGCGGCTTCCTGTAAATCTCTGCCCATGGCTATTGTGTAGCCTATTCCCTTGCCCTTTCCGTCAACTGCTTTCAAAACAAAGCAGGCATTCGACTTCTTAAAGGCTTTTTTCAGGGTTTTGCCGGATTTTCTGTCCGCGGTTCTTCCGTCTGCAATGAACAGACCCTTGCCTATTATCATTGCCATATCATCAAGGGCCGAGCCGAAAGGAATAGCCTCTGCCAGGCATTTTTGGCAGGAATATGTCTGGGAATAAATCATGGCTTTTTTCCCGTTGCTCTCCAGGGGGAGTTTTTCAATGGCAAGTTCCTCGATATCCTCCTCCTTCAGCTTTCCCAAATTAGCTTCGAGTTTCGTGGCATAAACCCTTCCGCCCTCCTGCAAGATCAGCCTCATTCCGTCAAATTTCGTTATTCCGCCTGCCTTCAGACATTCCATACAATCCTTAAATTTCGGATATTGCTCAATTACTGTGTTGTTATTCATTTCTTGCATCATATACCTCTTTTTCCAATAACTTTTATTATTGTATCACAATTTTAACTTCTGCAAAACCCCTCCGGGCAAAATACATAAAATACATAAAATTGCTCCTTCGCCGGACAAAATACACAAAATTGCGCTCTTTAGCGAAGAACCTGCAATACACAAAAAGGCTGCCTGCACCGGCTTATTTGTCAATGCAAAGCAGCTTTCTGTCATTTATTGCCTCTTTCTTCCTGTAAATTACCTGGGAAGAGCATATTTTTCTTCGTATTTATTCATATTCATGTCAAAATCGCTGCTTCCATACAATTTCAAATCATCCAGATAGTGGTGCATATCGAAGTTGCCCTTTTCGCTTTCGATCACGCAAACCGCAAGGTTTGAACAGTGGTCTGCAACTCTTTCAAGGTTTGTGCCAAGATCTGACAATATGAATCCAAGCTCAATGGTGCAGGTTCCGTCTTTAAGGCGTTTGATGTGGCGGCTCTTGACCTCATTGTGAATCGCATCGATAACATCTTCCAGGGGCTCAACTTCCTTTGCCATTTTCACATCGTTCCGCTCAAAGGAGTCAACCGCAAGGTTCACAACCTCATGCACCGCATCCATAAATATGGTAATTTCTTTCCGGGCGCTTGAGGAAAAGTCAAGACCTTTTTTGTTCAACTCTATGGCAGTTTCCGCAATATTTCTTGCGTGGTCGCTGATTCTTTCCAAATCTCCCATATTATGCAAAATCATTGTAAGGGTTTTGTTGTCGTTTTCTGTAATATCGAGCTTTGAAAGTTTTACGATATACTCTCCTAAAGCGTCTTCGTACCTGTCTATCTTTTCTTCCAGGCGAAAAACCTCATTGCATTTATCCTGATCGAATTTTTCCATCAGTTCCATGGCTGCAAATATGCATTCCCTGGCGTGGTTTGCCATTCTGACCGCAACGGTTTTACACTGTGTAACCGCAAAACTCGGAGTTTCAAAGAACCGTTCGTCCAAAAAGTTCAGCGTCTGATCCGGATTTTTTTCCTCCGGAGCGTCCTTTACCACCTTGTTTGCCAGTTTTTCCAGCGCCCTGGTAAACGGCAGCAGCATTATCGTACAACCCACATTGAACATACTGTGAATAACCGCTACATTTGCCGGATTTACCGTATTTCCCAGGAAATCAAAATGTACGAAAGCGTTCGCCGTATAAAATACGGTCAGGAAAACTATAGTACCTATAATATTGAAGGAAAGGTGAACCGCCGCAACACGCTTTGCGCCACGGTTGGCACCGATGGATGAGAGTATCGCCGTTATACAGGTTCCTATGTTCTGGCCCATGATGATGGGAATGGTGGTTCCGTATGTGACCGCCCCTGTTTTACAAAGGGCTTGCAGTATTCCCACAGATGCGGAGGAGCTTTGAATCGCCGCGGTAAAGATTGCCCCTGCCGCTACCCCAAGAACAGGATTGCTGAACATTGTCAGTACATTTACAAATTCCGGCACATCCGCAAGAGGTTTAACCGCCGAACTCATGATATCCATGCCGTACATTAAGACCGCAAAGCCGATGAGTATCAGCCCTATATCGTACTTTTTCTCGCTTTTCATAAACATCATGAACACTATTGCCACTGCGGCAAGTATCGGCGAAAATGCCATAGGATTCAGCATTTGAATGATAAAGCTGTCGCCCTGAAGCCCCGAAAGGCTCAGTAACCACGCCGTTGCCGTTGTTCCGATATTTGCACCCATGATAACCGGGATTGCCTGTCTTAAGGTCATAATTCCGGAATTTACGAAACCCACCAGCATTACGGTGGTAGCCGATGAGCTTTGAATTACAGCGGTTACAGCCGTTCCCAGCAGCACGCCCTTAGGTACGCTGGATGTCAATCGGCTCAAAATTTCCTCCAGCTTGCTTCCGGATGCCTTTTTCAGTCCGTCGCCCATGGTTTCCATGCCGAACAGGAACAGGCAAAGCCCTCCCAAAAGTTGCAGCACTCCAAAAATGTCCATAATGTTCTCCTTTAATTTTCGTCTTTAGTTTATTTCATTTCTCTTCATTTTCTATTTTAACTGAAAATATGGTAAAGCAAAAGTTAAATCTAAGTTAAATATGCGAAAAGGACGGTTTCCCGCCCCTTTCAATATTGTTTGTCCTATTTAATTTAATTTAACATAATTTATTTTGCCGGACTCTTTTTTGTAACAAGGGCAGACTCGACTCTGTGCTCTTTTATGTTTTCTACCTTTATGATCAAGCCGGCTGTTTCAAGCTCAAAAGCCGTTCCGTCTGCCGGAATGCTCCCCAGTTCCCCAAGCACATAGCCGCCGAAGGTGTCATATTCCTCTGTAGGCAGCGCTATCTCAAGTTTCTCCGCCACATCCTCGATATCGGCGAGGCCTTGGATTCTCCAGGTATTTTCGCCCCAGGCTTCGATTTCCGCAGGCTTCGGTTCCTCTCCAAACTCGAAAAGCTCCCCTATCAAAAGCTCCACAAGGTCGTGCATGGTTGCGATTCCCGTCATTCCGCCGTATTCGTCAATGGCAATGGCAAAATGCACGCCGGTTTCTTTCATTTTCTTGCAAAGCGCGTCTGCTTTCATTGTTTCAGGCACAAAAAAGGCTTTTCTGAGGCATTTTTCTGAGACAATTTCCTTTGTGAGATTCTCTTTCCAGTCCATTCGGAAAAAGTCCCGAACGTCCATCACTCCGATGATGTCATCGCTGTCCTCACCGCACACGGGCATATAATTG
>CAVJCN010000161.1:0-4952 GCA_963647945.1 Absicoccus sp.
GCTGAAGGAAAGAAAGCGGGCGGTGAAGACAGCTTGGATATTCCCGGACCTGCTCCGCCCGGAGCGGCCGACCGCACCGGATGCCGCCTACCGGCGCATGAAGCTGCTGCTGGAGCGGGCGGGACTGCCTGACATCCGCATTCACGATCTCCGACACCCGTATGTCAAGCCCAAGACAAAAAATATGGAATTATTTTTGAGGCATTCGGGGCAGCTGAATCGCTGCCCCAGCTATTTATCGTGGTATTCATAGCCTATGCCTCCTTTTCCGGCGCCTCTATTCCAAGGAAATCCTGCGTTACATATTCGATTTCGATCCTGTCTCCTGGAAAGAGATAAATTCTCTTGATGAGCCGGTCAATCAGGGCTTGCGTCAGGGCGTTCGCATTGCCCAATTCCTGCGTGATCTCACGTTGCTTCAACCTCGCTTCATAATCACACTGAATCTGTTTTGTCTGTGCGGTGATGACCGCATGGACATTTTTTGCTTTTATCAGGGCTGCATCAAGTTTTTCTTTCCGAACCCGGTAGATCTCCAAATCAATTTCTCCAAGCGCATACTGTTCGTAAAGCTGCCGTTTTGCTGCCTGAATGGCACGCAGGTTTTCTTCATGCTCAGACTGCTGAACCGTTTGCAGATCCAGTTTGTCCTTGCTGATGTCGATTCCAAGAGCCGGTGTTACCTGGCCCCGGATGATCTCAAATACCGCCTGTTCCAGTTCGGACATTCGTACCTTTACCCCATAGCAAGGAAGATCACTGGCGACCTGTGCATGGCGGCAATAGAATAAAGAATCATTTCGGAGCGACATGGCGTGGTCACAGCATCCGCAATACACCTTCCCTCGGAGCAGATAATTCCGCTGCTTCTTTTGAGGCAGAGTGAACTTGTGGATAGAAGCATTGGCCCGTTCAAACAGTTCTCTGGTTATGATAGCGGGATGGTGTTCAGGTATCTTAAACCATTCACTTTCATCTTTGCGCCGTACCTGGCGACTGCCAATCTCTTTGACCTTGCTTTTCCCAATGACATAGGTGCCAATATACCGTTCATCCGCTAAAATCCGAAGAACAGTTGAATTGCTCCAGACTCCGTTGGTCCTGGAAACATCATAATGCTCCTTGCCTTTGCTTTTGCGGTATTCGCCAGGCGTCGGAATATTCCCGGCATATAGCTTTCGCGTGATCTCTGCTACTGTGCAGCCATCAGCTGCCCAATGGAAGATTTGCCGGACGACCCCGGCTACTTCCTCGTTTGGCTCCATACATCCGTCAGAACTCTTTTGATAACCGTAAGGGCAAATCACGCTCTGATATTCGCCGCGACGCATTTTAGCGTACTTGGCACTCTTGGTTTTCATAGACATATCCCGGCTGTAACACTCACTGATCAGATACTTGAAGGCAACATCGATTCCACCTGTATCGCCTTTGAAATTGGCAGTATCAAAATCGTCGCTGACGGAGATGAAGCGGGTGTGATACAGAGGAAATACCCGCTCGATAAAGTAGCCGGTTTCAATGCTGTTGCGGCCAAATCTGGAAAGATCCTTTACGATAATACAGTCGATCTGACCGGCCTGTACCATCGTCAGAAGTTCCTGCACAGCAGGTCGTTCAAAGTTTGTGCCGCTGTGACCGTTGTCTACAAATTCCAGGATCTCGCAATCCTCATATTCAGGGATGGACATAGCCTTTTCGCGGAGGATCAGCTTTTGGTTTGGAATACTCAAACTTTCCGTCCGAAAGTCCTCTAAGGACAGTCGGATATAAAGTGCAATCACATAACGCCGCATGTTGCCGCCTCCTTTCCCTGAAATTCACTTTTGAAATAGAAGCTGACATGGATGTTCCGCTCATGGTCAATTTCAATACGCTCAATCAGCCGCCCGATAAGCTCTGCTGTCAGAGCATGGTCCTGTGCCAGTGCCTTAGCATCCTGCTCCATTTCCTTATATTTAGCAAGCTGATTATCCAGTGTATCCATGTCGATTTCAAGCTGTTCGATCTTGCAGGACAGCTCAGAAATAAGGGTTTCATAATCGGCTTTCATATCAAAATATTCTTCGCTGGTGAGGATACCCTGTACGAAGTTCTCATATAAGCCACGGATCAGGCGCTGTTTTTTCTCGATTTCCTGCCGCTTGATGGACATCTTAGCCCGCAGCGCATCTTTTTTCTGTTTCTGCTTTGCCTCTAACTGAAAGAGCGGAAGGGACATTCCAAGAGCAACGGATAATTCCTTTTCCAGGATAGCGGTGACTGTGGAGATCAGTTCTGTTTCCTGTATCATCACACCCTTGCAGGTATCCTTGGCGATACGGCTGTTCGTCAAGCAGTGAAACCAGTAAATATCCGGTCCCTTCTTCCGTACAGCTCGCTGGCGGTGGAGGCTGCGGCCGCAATCAGCACAGAATACTTTTCCTTTGAAGATGTTTGCCGTGTAGGGATTCTTAGGCTTTGATTTGCTTTCTGTCCAAACCTCTTTTCGGTATTCCTGTACTGTCTCAAACAACTCATGACTAATAATCGGCTCATGGGTGCCTTTGGCTATGATCAGATTGTCCTTATCAGCTCTGACCTGCTGGTGATCCACTATTTTGGTCTTGCCCTGCACCAAGTCTCCGGTATAAACTTCGCTCTCCAAAATCTTCATTACAGTCCGCGTCTGCCAATTACCGTTGCCAATCAGACCTGGGCTGGTGATCTCACCAGTGGCCTGCTTATAATGGCTTGGTGCTGGAATCCCCAGTTCATTCAGATTGCGGGCAATGCGGTTCAACCCTACACGGTCACTGGCCCACTCGAATATCTGCTTGACCACGGGAGCAGTTGCTTCATCAACCAGCAGCTTGTGACAGTTTTCCGGGTCTTTGCGATAGCCGTAAGGTGCTCGAGCTCCAATATAATCACCATCTCTCATAGCCTGGCGTGCCTGAGCCTTGATTTTTCGGCCAATATCCAGAGCGTATGCCTCATTGATCATATTTTTCAGAGGAAGCATAATCCCGCCATGCAGGTTGCCTGGATCAGCGGTATCGAACTGATCTGTGACGGCAATAAAGCGGACATTGTGAGAATAAAAATACTGCTCAATATAGTAGCCGGTATCAATAGAATTGCGGCCAAGTCTGGAAAGGTCTTTGACAATGACGCAGTTGATATGTCCAGCTTCTATATCCGAAAGCATCTGCTGAAAGCCTACCCGGTGAAAGTTCGTACCGGTCGCTCCATTGTCGATATATGTGTCATACACAACGAACTCCGGCTTATCTGCCAGAAAGTCATTTAGCACCAGCCTTTGATTTTCTATGGAACAGCCCCGCTTTTTGTTGTCCTCCACTGAAAGCCGGATATATAGCGCCACCCGAATGGAAAGGGCTGGTGCTACTGCGGTAGAAATCGGTTGTTTTCTGCTCTTTCTTGCCATCAGCCAGCCCTCCTTTCATCTTCCTGTGTGGCGATTTGCTCTGCAAGCGCAACAGCCTTCTGATATTCGTCCTGATAGTTAAATTCAATGTGGAGCTCATTCTTTCCCAGAACCCGTATGCTGCGAATTAGCTGCATGACCGCTCTGCGGTCGATTTCCTCCATAGTAGAGAACTGCATGAAGTGATTGATCCAGCGGTTCCGCTCGCTACGATTTTCCAGAACATCCGTCAGCTTCTCGTTCCACTCTACGATGGCGTTCTGCAAACGCTCAATATCGTTGTTGTATTTCCGCTTGTAGGAGAGAAATTCTTCCTTGGTCAAAATCCCGCTCACAAGATTTTCATAGAGTTTGGTTTTGAATCCTTCGACACGGGCAAGCTGTTTTTCATTCACCCGTATCTGCATGGCGTATTCCTGGGCCAGTTCCCGGTTGATCCGTTCCTGACTGATAGAGGACAGCAGTGCATCCAGAGAGGCCACATTTTCTATATGGCCTTTCAGACTGTTTTGCACACACTCAATCAAATCCGTTTCTTTCAGCATAACCGCTGAAGTACAGCCGTGCTTCTTTCCGGTTGGGCAGTAATAGTAGTTATACTCCTTGTCCTTATAGCGGTTTGTTTTTTGAGTCATACGGCTGCCGCAGCATCCGCAAATCAAAATGCCGGAGAACAGATATACCTTGTCCGCCTTCGGAGAAGTCCTGGTATCGATTTGCCGCAGACGCTGCACCAAGTCAAAATCATGTTTCGTAATGATGGCCTCGTGGGCTCCTTCCACACGGATCCACTCGGAAGAAGGCTTGTCCTCACGCTCCTTCAATTTGAAATGCGGGGTAGTCTGCTTTCCCTGTACCAGCGTTCCTGTATAGGTTTCATCCTGCAAAATACGGATGATAGTGGTAGCGGACCACCTGCAATCCTTTCGGTCAGTATAGCCACCCTTCGCATGGGGCATCCCATTATTCCGCTTATAGGCCAGTGGAGAGAGAATGCCCATTCTGTTCAGCTCCTCGGCAATATGGGAAGCACTGAATCCCTCTAAGCGCTTTCTGAAAATCTCCCGCACTACGTTGGCAGCGTATTCGTCCACCTCCAAGCGCTTATGCTTGTCACCGACTTTCAGATAGCCGTAAATCGTGAAGGCACCAACAAAATCGCCACTGCGCCGTTTTACATCCAGAGCACTCCGGGTCTTAACGGAAATGTCCCGGCAGTACGCTTCATTCATAATGTTCTTGACGGAAACCGTCAGGTCATCTGTTGCGTCATTCTCTGTATCCACGTTGTCGTTGATGGCAATAAAGCGGACACCATAGGCAGGGAATACCCGGCGCATATAGCGGCCAGTCTCAATGTATTCACGCCCCAGACGTGAGAGATCCTTGACGATAACGCAGTTAGCCTCGCCCTGTTCGATCATGCGCATCATTTCCTGAAATGCCGGGCGGTCAAACAGAACGCCGCTGTAACCGCCATCGATTTTCTCGGCCACGCCTTCAATTTCCGGGTGCTTGGCAA
>CAVJCN010000162.1:0-4935 GCA_963647945.1 Absicoccus sp.
AAAACAGACAAGAGAAAGTACACGAAGAAGGAGCACAGCAATGAAGCCGTTACGCAGAGGTATTTTTATTTCCATCGAAGGCCCTGACGGGTCGGGAAAATCCACGCAGATTGAAAACATCAAGGATTATTTCAGAAAGAAAGGCATCGATTATGTCTTTACAAGAGAACCGGGGGGCACCGCTATAGGCGAACGAATCCGGGAGATAATTCTGGACAAAAGCTGCAAAGAGATGGACTATATGACCGAGGCAATGCTTTATGCCGCGGCGAGGGCTCAGGATGTGGCCCAGGTGATAAGACCGGCCCTTGAGTCCGGAAAGGTTGTGCTGTGTGACCGCTTCGTTGATTCCAGCATTGCATATCAGGGCTACGGGCGAGGGCTTGGCGATGCAGTTACGATCATCAACGGATATGCCGTAGGAGAATGCATTCCGGATTTGACTATGCTTATGAAGCTGGATCCGGTGGTAGGCAAGCATCGGATTAAAGAGGAACTTCAGGATCGGCTTGAAGCGGAAAAGGAGGCTTTCCACAGGGAAGTATACAGAGGGTATTTGGAACTGGAAAAACGCTATCCCGATCGGATTTTCGGAATCGACGCTTCGGGCAGCATCGAAGAAATCAAGGCACAAATATATGCCAAGCTGGATGAAATAGTAGGCTAAACCGAAGGCAGGCCGCAGCTTGAAAAAAGCTGCAGGCTGAGGGCAAGCCGCAGGCCGAAAAAAGCCGCAAACTGAGCATGAGCCGCAAGCCTAGGGAACATCGCAGTTAAGGAGGGAAAGGTTTGTCGTTAACGGACTGGACAGCAGATCAAAAATTAATAAAAAGAATTTCGGCAACAATCCGCGCAGGCAATGTTTCCCACGCTTATATAATAGAAGGGGACACCCAGACGGATAAGGAAGCCTTTGCAAGAGATTTCCTGAAAGCCCTGTGCTGCGGCGAAAATCCCGGAATCGGCTGCGATGAATGTGTGAATTGCCGAAAGATTGCCCACGACAATTCGGAAGACCTTTATATAGTCAGGGCAGATGGCCTTTCCGTAAAGGATAAGGATATTGCGGCTCTGCAGGAAAACCTTAAAACCAAGCCCGCAGGAGGACGAAACATGGCAATTATCGCAGATGCGGATACCATGACCGCAAGGGCGCAGAACCGTCTGCTGAAAACCCTTGAAGAACCTCCCGGAAACGCAGTCATAATCCTGCTCAGCAACAACAAAGAAAACCTGCTTCAAACCATACGCTCAAGGTGTATCGCATACAGAATCGGTGGATTTCAGACAACCGATGCAAAATACGATGCCGCCAATGCAATAGTTGAGGCACTTTTGGAAAAGGAAAAGTTTTTTTATTTAAAACAAATTCTTTCGGGGTATGTAAAAAACAGGGATGATGCCCTTAAGCTGCTGGACGGAATGGAAATAATCTACCGTAATTTCGTGCTGGGAGAAGATGAAAGAGGAGAGCTCATACGAGGCGAGGCGGCTTTTTACTACATAGACCTAATAGAGGAAGCCAGGAGAGATATACTGGCGAATGTAAATTACAACTACGCGATTAAGGACATGATGATAAAAATTGGAGGAATTTATGGTTAAAGTTACAGGAGTCAGATTTAAAACCGCCGGCAAGGTATACTATTTTGATCCGGCAGGCTTTGATCTGCATATAGGTGATAATGTAATCGTGGAAACCGCAAGAGGAATGGAATTTGGCACGGTTACCATGGAAACATCGGAAGTAAGGGAGGGAGAGATCGTATCCCCACTGAAAAAAATTATAAGGATTGCTACCGAAGAAGATCACAAAAAGCACCTTGAAAATGTCAAAAAGAAAGAAAAGGCACTAAAACTTTGCCAGGAAAAAGTGGATAAGCGCGGCCTTGTTATGAAGCTGATAGATGTGGAATATACATTTGACAACAGCAAGGTCATATTCTATTTCACTGCGGACGGCAGAGTTGATTTCCGCGAACTTGTTAAGGATCTTGCGGCGGTATTTAAAATGAGGATCGAACTTCGTCAAATCGGTGTCAGAGATGAGGCCAAGATGATGGGCGGAATCGGAAGCTGCGGAAGATCGCTTTGCTGCCATAGCTGGCTGGCTGATTTTGAGCCGGTTTCTATCAAAATGGCAAAAGTGCAGAGCCTCTCGCTGAATCCGGCAAAGATTTCGGGAATATGCGGCAGGCTGATGTGCTGCCTCAAATATGAAAACGACATATATATGGAACTCAGGAGAGGAATGCCGGATTCAGGGGAAAAAATCAAGACTCCCGACGGAATGGCGAGAGTGGTAGAATCAAACATACTGGAAAACAAAGTAAAAGTACGGCTTATTATGGAAAAAGACAAGAAAGACGGAGGCGAGGAAAAGCTGACGCCGGATATTTACACTTATAAAAAAGATGAAATTAAGCGGGTGGAGCGCCATAAAGAACGCAAAGACCACCAAAACATCTTTGACGGCATGGATGCCGAAACCAAGAAAGAAATGGAAGAACTCATTAGAGATTGACAGTAAATGAATAGCAAAACTTACCGGAGGCTAACAGTAAAAAATGGCAGAAAGAATTGACAATATCGGTTTTGGAAATTTACAGTTAATACAGAATCCGGATGAATTTTGCTACGGAGTTGACGCGGTGATACTTGCGGATTTTGCGGCGAAACACGCTGCTTCCCCGATAAATCGGGTAATGGATTTGGGCACAGGCACAGGCGTGATCCCGTTGATACTTTCACACAAAACGGAAGCTGATTTTATCGGAGGCCTGGAAATACAGGAAGGTTCATATAGAAGAGCGGTGAGAAGTGCAGAGCTTAACGGACTTGAGCGACGGGTTTGTTTTTATAAAGGCGATGTCAAAACGGCGGCGCAGGATAAGCTCAAAACCCTTTTGGGTCAGATGGATACGGTAACATCCAATCCGCCGTATATGGAGAAAACCGGGGGCCTTAAATGCGCAAATGATGCCAAAAGCATAGCCAGGCACGAAACCACTGCGGGGCTTGAAGATTTTATGAGGTGCGCCGCGGCACTGCTTAAACCCAGAGGAGATTTTTTCATGGTTCATAGGCCCTCAAGACTTGCGGATATATGCTGCTTTGCACGGAAGTGTGGGCTGGAACCGAAGGAACTTTGCTTCGTAAGTCCCAATGTGAGGAAAGCACCCAACATCATCCTGGTGCATTGCGTCAAGGGCGGCGGCAGACAGCTTCGGATTTTGGAGCCTCTTTATATTTACAATGAGGACGGAACCTACACGGATGAACTTAGAAAATGTTACGATGAAACAAAATGAAACAAAGAGATATGTTGCACATTCAGATATAGTTGCATATAACGAGAGATATGATGATTCCCGTCAAATATCCTATAAGGCCGCCTGCCAGGGCGTGCCTTAATTTTTTTACCTTTGTAACACCGAAATACAGTGCCAGCACATAGATCACCGTTTCGCAGCCCCCAGACATGACGCAGGCCGCCCGTCCGGTATAAGAATCGGGGTCTACAAGCTCTAAGATATCCTGCATGATGATAAAAGAACCGCTTCCGGATATGGCGCGCAGAAACATAAGGGGCAGAAGCTCCACCGGAACCCCCAGAAAGCCGAATATTGGCCGAAAAGTGAGATATATGAAGTTAATCAGCCCCGAGGAAGTAAGCCCGTTAACCGCAAGATATATTCCGATCATAAAGGGAAGAATATCGATGGCCGTTTTAAGACCTTCCTTGGCACCATCGATAAAATAGTCATATACAGGGGCTTTTTTTGCAAGGCCGTAGGCAATAATTACGGCTGCCATAACAGGGAGAAAACCGACGGAAATCCCGGAAAAAATCGAACTCATATGCTCACCCTCTCCTTTCCAGCATTTTGCAGACCAAAACAGACACAAAAATGGTAATTGTGGCGGTGATAATGGAAGGCAAAACTATGGAATACGGATCCGAAGAACCCGCCTCCTCGCGGATTTGAATCGTTACAACGGGAATGAGAGGGGCGAAAGCCATATTAACAACGGCAAAGGTACACATATCGTTGCTGGCAGTTTCTCTGTGGGAGTTTTGCGCGTCCAGCTTTTCCATAGTACGCAGGGCAAATACCGTGGAGCTGTTTCCGGCACCGAATATATTTGACATAAAACTCATGATTATATACGAAAGGGTTTCGGGATCTTTCTGTTTTGGAAAAAGTAAGGAAGTAAATGGAAGAAGTACCAGGGAAAGTTTGTTGATAAGGCCGGTTTTTTCGGCAATTTTCATAAGGCCGCTCCACATTGCCATGATACCTGTAAGATTTAGTATGAAAGTTACCGCATTCTGGGAACTTTCCATAAGCGCCGCCCCAAAAACCGTTATATTGCCGGCAAAAGATGCATAGACAAACGAAGCGAGAAAAATAATCGCCCAAATATAATTCATCATAAAGGAGTCCTCCGATTTTTTACAAAAATATATGCAAAAATTTCAAAAAAAATGTTGCAGTTTTTCCCATTTTTGGGCTATAATAATAAAAGGACAAAAGAAGGTCTATTTTGAGAGAAAAGGAGGGGAGAGATGACCGTAACGATAACGCTGAAGAGTGCCTTACTGGCGATAATAGCCGTACTGGCCATTATATTGCTTATTTACTTAATTCTGCTTGTAAAAAAGTTGATAGCAAGCCTGAAACAGGTGGATGCAATTTTGGCAGATACTAAGGCGATTACAGAGGTAGCTTCCGACCGGGTTCAGCAGGTGGATGGAATTGTGGAAGGAATAGGCGATACGGTGGGACAAGTGG
The DNA here is from genome assembly GCA_963647945.1 of Absicoccus sp. Lineage (GTDB taxonomy): Bacteria > Bacillota > Clostridia > Peptostreptococcales > Anaerovoracaceae > CAG-238. The sequence continues at coordinate 4,797 of CAVJCN010000162.1, forward strand.
TTGACGCAATAAGAGGAAACCAAAAAAGCGTGGCAGCCGTAACGCATATTATCGATGCAAGTTCATCGCTGATAAATCTGTTTCGGAAAAAAGGAAGCAAGGAAACGAAAACTTTCAGGAAAATTATCGAACTGAAGTG
>CAVJCN010000163.1:0-4934 GCA_963647945.1 Absicoccus sp.
GGCCTGCGACGCTCGCTCCGCGCAAAGTATTTTTCTGACGCGCATGTCGTCAGAAAAATGATTAAAATTATTTCGCGCCGCTGCGGGGCCGCGAACTCTGTGAGACTTTTGGGGCCGCCCGATTGGGCGGCCCCTGCAGCGCCTGTGGGCGCTGTATTTTTACGTCCGGTATGTGAAAATTTCGACGAGCCTGTCCGTATTTTGGAAAAATAGCCATTTACAGCGGGAAAGTCCGGGAGTATAATAGGCGCGAGGATGTCTTCGGACAAAAGGAAAGAATTTTATGGTCATTTAGGAGGAAACGATCGTGTCTCACAAAATTCTGGTGATTAACCCCGGCTCCACCTCCACGAAAATCGGCGTGTTTGAGGATGAGAAGCTGCTCTTCGACAAGACCCTGCGCCACAGCGCGGAGGAGATTGCCCAGTTCCCGACGATCGCCGATCAGAAGGACTTCCGCAAGCAGCTGGTGCTTGAAGCGCTGGAGGAGAACCACTTCGACATGAAGGAGCTGAGCGCCGTCTGCGGCCGCGGCGGCCTGATGAAGCCGATCCCCGGCGGCACCTACCTCGTGACGACGGCCATCGTGGTCGACCTCGTCAAGGGTGTGCAGGGTCAGCATGCATCGAACCTCGGCGGTATTCTCGCCCGCGAGATCGCCGACGAGCTGGACATCCCCGCCTACATCGTCGACCCGACCGTGGTGGACGAGATGGCCCCCGTCGCGAAATATTCCGGCCACCCCCTGATCCAGCGCCGCAGCAAGTTCCACGCGCTGAACCAGAAGGCCGTCGCCAAGCGCTATGCCAAGGAGCACGGCACGAGCTATGACCAGCTGAACCTGATCGTCTGCCACATGGGCGGCGGCGTCAGCGTCGGCGCGCATGTCCGCGGCAAGGTCGTCGACGTGGAGAACGCCCTCGACGGTGACGGCCCCTTCTCCCCGGAGCGCGCGGGCAGTCTGCCGACCGGCGACCTCGTGAGCCTGTGCTTCAGCGGGGAGTATACCGAGCCGCAGATCCGCAAGATGCTCGCGGGCGGCGGCGGTATGGTCGCCTACGCCGGCACGTCCGACATGCGCGAGGTGCGGAAGCTGGCCGACGAGGGTGACGCGAAGATGGGCGAGCTGCTCGACGCGTTCCACTATCAGGTCGGCAAGGAGATCGGCGCGACGGCGGCCGCCATGCACGGCAAGGTCGACCAGATCATTCTGACCGGCGGCATCGCCTACGGCAAGGAGACGGTCGAGGCCATCACCGACCTCGTCGGCTGGATCGCCCCGATCACCGTTTATCCCGGCGAGGACGAGCTGCTGGCGCTGGCACAGGGCGCGCTCCGTGTCCTGAACGGCGAAGAGCAGGCGATGAAATACTAATTTCAAGAAAGAACCGGACGGGCTTTTGTTCCCGCCTGACAGGGGTAACAACTGATTCCAGGAATGCCCCGACAGATTATCGTGTTTACGATGCCTGTCGGGGTTCTTCTGTTTTCTGGGACTGTGGGGGTTCATCGTTCTGCTGCTGGCTGTCCACGCAGCCGATGCCGTTGTAGTAGATCTCCACGGTCTGCGGCGCATGTTTAGACCACTTTACCTCTTTTTCGTGTACCACGATCTTCTCAATGAATAGCCTCAGCAGTTCCGGCGTCAGTTCCGTGATGTCCGTATACCGCCTCGCCTTGTCGAGAAAGCCCGCCGTTCCGTTTACCGTTTCCCGCAGGCGCTGAATATCCGCCTCCTTCTGGGGGATTTCCGCAGTGATTCGGTTCTGTTCCTCCGTGTAGCTACCGGAGAGCATCTGGAACTGCTCCGTAGTGATGCGGTCCAGCACACTGTCCTCATACAGCTTCTTGAAAATGGTGTCCAATTCTGTTTTCCGCTTCCGCATGACGGCCAGTTCTTTCTCCTGCCTGCGAATTTCGCGTTGGATCTCGGCGGACTGCCTGCTGCCAATATAGGCGGCAAATTCCTCCGGGTGTTCCCGTGCCATGGCCGTCACCCTGCGCAGGTCCTCCAATACCACCTCATCCAGAACACATTCCCGAATGTAGTGGCCCGTGCAGGCTTCACCGTCCTTCTTGTAGGTGCGGCAGGTAAAGTGGTTGTAGCTGGCGGACATGGTATGCGCCCGGTGCAGCACCATGTTAGAGCCGCAGTCGGCGCAGAACACAAGGCCGGAATACTTGTTCTGCTCTTTCATCTTCGTGGGACGGCGTCTGTTTTTCCGCACCCGCTGCACGATCTCCCAGACCTCCTGGGAGATAAGGGCGGGATGGGTATTCTCAAACACCAGGCATTCCTCCCTGGGATGCTCCACCCGCCGTTTATCTTTGTAGGACTTCGTGCTGTATTTCATGTTGACGGTGTTGCCCAGATAGATCTCGTTTTCCAGCATATCGGCTACCGTATCCCCAGACCAGTGATGTGGGCGCTGCGTATCCAACCCCACATGGGTCATGCCATATTTGGTGTAGGCATACATGGTGGGCGTCAGCACCTGTTCTTTTTTCAGAATTCTGGCGATCTGGCTGGGGCCTTTGCCGGCGGCACACATGGCAAAGATTCTGCGGACGATGGCCGCCGCTTCTTCGTCCACCGCCAGCTTCTTTGTATCCGGGTCTTTGATGTAACCATAGGGCGCTCTGTTTCCCAGCCGTTCTCCACGTTCCGCCTTGGCCTTCAGCACTGCCCGGATCTTCCGGCTGGTGTCTCGAATAAACCACTCGTTGAACAAATTCTTGAATGGCATGAGGTCATTACTCTCGCTGCTGTCGGTGTCCACATTGTCATTGATGGCGATGTAGCGGACGCCGAACATGGGAAAGCGTTCCTCAATGTAGAGTCCGGTATGAAGCTGATTTCTGCCAAGGCGGCTGAGATCCTTGGTGACGATGATCCCGATCTCGCCGTTTTCCATGTCGGAGATCATCTGCTGGAATGCCGGTCTTTGAAAGTTTCCACCAGAAAAACCGTCATCCACATAGAAGCAGGGGCTTGGAAAATGATGGTCCTCCGCGAACCGCTGCAGGATACTTTTCTGATTTTGAATGCTGTTGGAATCGCCCTCCAGGCCGTCATCCTGGCTGAGACGGCAGTACAGGGCGGTTTTCTTCAGGTTTGACATTGTCTCTTGCCCTCCTTTGGGTCAAACCGTTCAGAGCATTGCGACACCACAATACCCCGAACGGCTTGAAATGTCCAGTCCTTTAGGCACACAGCTTTCCCTGTTGAAACTCCAGTTCCGCCAGGGCTTTCAGTTTGTCCTCCGGGGTTTCGGCCGCCTGCTTCGGGAACACGGAAACCACCCGGATCACCCGCCCATGGGAGATCTGAAAGCGTTCCATGCAGATGAACTCGTCCTCATGCGATTTATTTGTGATAGGCTGCACCTCTTTCTTCTTATTCGAGGGAAACTGCGGTGTTTCTCGCCCCACACGGGCGTTCTCCCACTCCGGCGGGCAGGGAATGCCAGCAGGGGTGGAAGAAGGCCGCACGGGGCGGCACAGGGCTAAAGGCGGGCAGTCACCACCTGACCGCTTCCGGCAATGTTGCCCAAAGCGGTTCCCTGCTTCTGTGCAGTTCCCCTCACTATCCATCCCGAAAAAACGGCCAGGCGAATAAGCGGAATTGATAAGCTCCACGCAAATTTTAATGACGAGGGTGTTTTGTAAACACCCTGCTATTGAAGTGTGGGTGTCTGAAAGACACCCAATATGCAGAGAGAATCGGAGATATCTTTTTGCATTGATGGGACTGTGGGGCTGTAATACTACTCTGGTGACCTCCTGATTTGCATGGTATAAGATACAATAGGGGTAAAGTTCGGCAGTATTGCCAAGCCGTACTTTCAGACAACCTTGTCAAAAAGTGAAATCGGGTCCGGTGAATTCACCGAACCCGATTTTTATATAAAGCGTTTTTGACAAGATTGTCAGAAGCGGTATTGAGATTGACACGGAAGGGTTGACCGTATTGTCAAGGTTCCTCGCTCCACTCTGCTTTCACGCAAAGTGGACTTTCGGCTACATTACCGGAAGTCCACTTTTTTTGAATCGCCTATTGTGACCGGGTTCGGCAATATTGCCGAACCCGATTTTGCGAACTCACATTCCGGCAATTCTGCCGAAAAGTTTCCGCCCGCAGGCGGCATGGGGGACTGGGTTTTACCCCAGCAAGCGCGTTTGTCATACAAATGCTATGCTTGCGCCAACGCCGCCACAGGCGGCGAGGGCTCCTTGCCGTCACCCGGAGGCATTTATTGAATCCTATGTTCAAAGCACAGAAAGAAGTCGAAAAGACTTGAACTGATTGCTTCGTCAGCGTTTACACCACCGCCAACAGGCTGCGGGAAGGAGGAGCCTGCGGTCGGTGACAGCCTTACAATGAGTTCATTGCGAACGACTAAGGAGCCTGATTTCAATGGATTACGGTTACGCAAGAGTTTCCACGAAGGAACAGAACGAGCAGCGGCAAATCGTTGCGCTGCAAAGCATGGCAAAATGTAGAGGTTTGTCACCACCCCCAAAAGCCGCAGTTTCTGCGGCTTTTATTTTATCAAATTCCGGAAATAAAAGCAATATCCCACAGGGCAAAACCTCTACAATATGCCCCAGCAGGCGGTATGTCACGGCTTGCCAGTTCCGCAGAAATTTACGCCGAAAGGGATGGTGATGCGATGCGGCAAACCCTGCAGGAATTCTGCTGCCGGAATGAGAAAGAATTCCTCCTCCGGCAATGGGACACGGAGAAGAACGCTCCGGACACGCCGCAGACGGTCTCCTACGGCAGCAACCGGAAAATGTGGTGGTGCTGTGATAAGGGACATTCCTGGCAGGCGTCCATTTACAGCCGAACCAGCGGTTCCGGCTGCCCCTACTGCGGCGGAAAGAAAGTGGGACAGGGCAACGACCTCGCATCGTTGCACCCGGAGCTGGCC
>CAVJCN010000164.1:0-4930 GCA_963647945.1 Absicoccus sp.
ACAATCCCCATGAGGGCGAGGAGTTTGGTTATGTCCTAAAGGGCGAAATCCTTATCAACCTTGGCAAAGAACGCTTGAAGGCCAAGGCGGGGGAGTCCTTTTATTACACCCCCGACAAAAAGCACTATATCACATCGAAGAAAGGAGCCGAAATTCTGTGGGTAAGCGTCCCGCCGAGTTTCTAAAAATCTAATGGCATTGATCGAACTTATTGACATTTCAAAATCTTACGATGGGGAGCTGGTGCTTGACGAATTTAATCTAAAGATAAAGGAAAACGAGTTTATCACGCTGCTGGGGCCTTCCGGCTGCGGCAAGACCACTACCCTGAGAATTTTGGGAGGCTTTACCACACCGGATACCGGGAAGGTGCTTTTCCAAGGGGAAGACATCACAAACCTTGCGGCAAACAAGCGCCAGATAAACACGGTTTTCCAGAAATACGCCCTTTTCCCTCATATGAACATCGCCGAAAATATCGCCTTCGGTCTTAAAATCAGCGGCAAAAGCCATGAATATATAAACGATAAAATCAAATACGCGCTGAAACTTGTAAACCTCAGCGGCTACGAAAAGCGTTCCGTTGACTCCCTTTCCGGCGGTCAGCAGCAGAGAATCGCCATTGCAAGGGCAATTGTAAACGAGCCCAGGGTGCTTTTGCTGGACGAACCCCTGGGAGCTCTCGACCTTAAACTCCGGCAGGAGATGCAGTACGAGCTGATCCGCCTCAAAAACGAACTTGGAATCACATTCCTATATGTGACCCACGACCAGGAAGAGGCGCTGACCATGTCGGATAAGGTGGTGGTTATGAACCAGGGCTACATCCAGCAGATGGGAACTCCGGAAGAGATTTACAACGAACCGGAAAACGCCTTTGTGGCAGACTTTATCGGCGACAGCAACATCATCGATGGCATGATGTTGGAAGACAGAGTGGTTAAGATCTGCGGCTGTATTTTCCCATGCATTGACGAGGGCTTCGGCAGGAAAAAGCCTGTGGATGTGGTGATTCGGCCGGAGGACATCATCATCGGAAAGCCGGGGGAGGGTATAATGGACGGCATTGTTACTTCAAATGTTTTCATCGGAGTGCATTACGAAATGTGCATAGAAGCCGGGGGATTCGAGTGGCTTGCCCAAAATACCAAGAGTCATCCGGTTGGCGAAAAGGTTTCCATCAGCGTTACCCCGGAAAACATACAGATTATGAATAAACCCCAGTCCGAGGACGAAGAAGCTATTACGCTGGAGGATTTTGAATGACAAAGAGATTTTTTTCCGCCCCTTTCATCGCTTTTATGATATGCGGAACCCTGATACCCGCCTGCGTAATCGCCTACTACGGCTTTACGGACAGAAGCGGAGCCTTTACATTTGCAAATTTGGTGGCCATTGCTACGGGGCAGCACGCAAAGGCCCTGGGCCTTTCCCTTTTGCTTGCCTTAGTCAGCACCCTTATCTGCCTTTTGCTGGCTTTCCCCCTGGGGCTTGCCCTTAGGGACAGCAAGCTGGGAAAAAAAGGCTTTATGGTATTTGTATTCATATTGCCCATGTGGATGAATTTCCTGCTAAGAACCATGGCATGGCAGGTTTTGCTGGAAAAAAACGGAATCATCAACAGTTTCCTCGGTAGCCTGGGGCTTCCGGCGCTGAATATTATAAACACCCCGGCGGCGGTAATTCTGGGCATGGTTTACGACTATCTGCCCTTTATGATATTGCCTATTTACAATGCGATAATCAAAATCGACAAAAACCTCATCGAGGCGGCTTACGACCTGGGCGCCAGCAAATCTCTCGTCCTGCGCAAGGTTATCATCCCCCTTTCGGTGCCGGGAATCGTTAGCGGAGTTACCATGGTATTCGTGCCGTCCCTTACCACCTTTGCCATTTCCAATATGCTGGGTGGCGGCAAGGTGAACCTCATAGGAAACATCATCGAGCAGGAATTTACCGCAAGCTCCAACTGGAACCTGGGATCGGGACTTTCCCTTGTCATGATGATTTTTATAGTGATAAGCATGGCATTTATTGAAAAATTTGACAGGAACGGGGAGGGCAATATGATATGAAAAAATTCCTCAGAATACTTTATCTTGCCCTCATCGTCCTGTTTCTGTATCTGCCCATAGGAACCCTGATGGTGCTTTCCTTTAACGAGGGCAAAAGCATGAATGCCTGGCAGGGATTTTCAACGAAATGGTACGCCGAGATGCTGAAAAACCAGGAAATTATGGAAGCACTGGGAAACACCCTGACCATAGCTCTGTGGGCATCGGTAATTGCAACGGTTGTGGGGGTGCTTGCCTGCATCGGGCTAAACGCCATGAGCGAGAAAAGGCGATCCTTCTATATGGGAATGAACAATATTCCCCTGCTGAATGCGGACATTGTGACGGGAATTTCAATTATGATGAGCTTTCTCATGTTCGGAATCAGCCTGAGCTACGGAACGGTGCTTTTTGCCCACATAACCTTTTGCATACCATATGTGATCCTCTCGGTAATGCCGAAGTTCAAGCAGCTTGAAAACAACACCTACGAAGCCGCCCTCGACCTGGGAGCCACCCCAGTCTATGCATTTTTCAAGGTGGTGCTGCCGGATATAATGCCGGGAATCGTGTCGGGATTTTTGCTTTCCTTTACCATGTCGGTGGACGATTTTGTAATCACCCATTTTACCCGGGGGGCAGGGATAAACACCCTTTCAACCCTTATATACAGCCAGGTAAAAATCGGCGTAAGGCCGACCCTCTACGCCCTTTCCACGGTGATATTCGTCACGGTGCTGCTGGTACTCATAGCGGTGAATTTCATGTCCGGCGGGCAGCGTCGAAAGGACAGCGATTATTACTCTCAAAAGGGCGGGATCACCACGAAAAAGGCGGTGGTGCTGGCACTGATCTTCCTCGTATGCGTGTTGGGCCTGAACAGTTATGCAGGTTCCCTTGTAGGCACCCAGGATCAGGGACAGGTCTATGTTTACTGCTTCGGCGACTACATCGATCCTGCGCTTGTGGACAAATTTGAAGAGGAAACCGGTTACGAGGTAATCATCGACTACTTCGATACCAACGAAGAGATGTATCCGGTAATAAAAAATTCCACAGCAGAGTACGATGTGATCTGCGCCTCGGATTATATGATCGACAAGATGCGAAAGGAGGGGCTGCTGGCGGAAATCGACTTTGACAACATCCCGAATATCGCAAATCTGACAGATAATGTGAAAACCTTTATTGACGATTTTGACCCGGGGATGAAATACAGCGTGCCTCACACCTGGGGAACCTACGGCATCATCTACAATGTGGATAAGGTTCACGGCGAGATAACCAGCTGGAAGCAGCTTTGGTCGGAGGAATATGCCGGCGAGGTGATCATGCCGAACTCAATCCGAGAAGCCTTTATGGTAGCGGGAAAAATCCTCGGCTATTCCATGAACACCACCGATGTAGAGGAACTGAAAGAAATCACGGAGCTTCTCATCGAGCAAAAGCCGAATGTTTACAGCTACGCCAACGATAACGCAAGGGATCTTATGATCGGGGATTCCGCGACGCTTTCGGTTATAACTTCCGGGGATGTGCTTTATGCCATGGACGGAAACGACAGGCTGGACTACATCGTGCCGGAGGAGGGCTCCGAGGTTTGGACGGACTGCTGGGCGATACCTCGGGCGGTAAATCACAAAAAAGCCGCCGAGGACTGGATAAACTTCATGCTGCGGGGGGATGTGGCGAGGATAAACTTCGAGTACCTGACCTATGGGATTCCGAACAAAGAAATCCTCGACCTCACCGACAATCCGATACTGAATCCTTCCGATGAAATACTTGCAAGATGCGAAACCCTGGCAAACCTGGGCAGCGAGGCGGACGACCTTTACAGTAAATATTGGAAAATATTCAAGGCAAAGTAAAGGCAGGGAAAAGCTGCGGACGAGATCCCGCAAGGAATTAAACAAATGTGTAAGACTAAAATCCACTTCATACCCTCTAAAGTGGAAATTAACTTTTCACTTTTCAGAAATGTGAAATCTGCCGTAAAAGGTGGAAATGAAAAGTAAAAAATGATATAATTAAAAGGTCTGCTTCGGGGCGCAAGTTTCGGAGCAAGACCTTTTGCTTTTGATTTGGAAAAAACGCGAGGGAAATTGCGATACTAAAAGCAATCGAAGGAAACAAAGATATATGATATAAGGGGAAAATATATTTATGGAAAAAACAAAGAAAAAACGAGGCGACAGGCGGGACGGAACTTGGCTTCGGGATGTGGATGCACTGCACGTAATCATGCCCTATCTCTACCCGAACAAAGCCGACAACGAAGCCTTCATCATGGAAGACATACCGCTTGCACCGATCGAAGAATATCTCGCAGCCCGCAACGCAAACCTTGCGGAGGGCGAGGAGGAGTACAAACTTTTTCATGTCCTGGTGGCGGCCTTTGTCAAGACGATTACCCTAAGACCGAAGATGAACCGCTTTATCAAGGGCGGCAAGATGTTTCAGCGAAACAGCCTTTCGGTGGCTTTTGTGGTAAAGAAAAAATTCAGCGACAACGGCGCGGAAGCCCTTGCCTTCAAGGAATTTGACGAAAACACCACAATAGAGGATGTCCACAGGATAATTTCGGAGGAAATCAACGAGTGCAGAAGCACCAAAGCGGACAATTCCACCGACAAGATGGATGGCCTGAAAAAACTTCCGCGGTGTATACTCCGCTTCGTTATGTGGCTTTTGCACAGGCTGGACGAATGCGGCAGAGTTCCTTATTCCCTCATCAAGACAGACCCGAACCATGCCTCCTGTTTCATCACAAACCTGGGCTCCATCGGCCTGAAAGCAGGCTATCACCACCTCAGCAACTGGGGCACAAACTCCCTTTTCGTGGTGCTGGGAAAGAAGAAAAAGGTTCCCAACTT
>CAVJCN010000165.1:0-4917 GCA_963647945.1 Absicoccus sp.
TGTTTTTTTGAAACTTTTTGATAATATATACGGCATTCTCACTATTGTAGGCGGTATGAACAAACTGAAAGAAAATCGCAAGGCAATTGAATGTGCAAGGGAAAAAGGCGATGTTAAGACCGAACAGGAGGAAATTCTCAAGGCCTGTCAGATTTGGTCAGCGCACATCGTGGACAAGTTCCAAGTGGATTTCACTGTAATCAATCCCGAAAATCTGCCTAAATCCGGCCCGGTCGTTTTTATTGCGAACCACCAATCATATGCGGATATCCTCAGTTTCCTATACAACATAAAAAATCATCAGGTTGCTTTTATTGCAAAGGATAATCTGTCGAATATTCCAATTTTTGGAAAATGGATCTCCCGTATTCGCGGAATCTTTATACAGCGTGGGGATGTAAGGGCCTCGCTGAAAACGATCAACGAAGGCGTTGGCTATCTTAAACAGGGCTTTTCTCTGGTAATCTTTCCCGAGGGAACTCGCAGCCGTTCCTCAAATATGGCGGAGTTTAAACACGGAAGTTTTAAACTTGCCACCAAAGCAAAGGTTCCTATTGTTCCGGTCACCCTTAACGGCGGATATCATACCTACGAAGAAAAGGGCGCAGTAACAAAGGGCTGCCATATTGACTTTATGGTTCACAAGCCTATCGAAACCAAAGATATGTCTCGTACCGAGCTTGCGGAACTTCCTGCCCTTGTGGAGAATATCGTTCGCAGCGGTCTTGAAACCTTGACCCGTGAAGACTGATACCTGTCTGCCCCGGCTTACCCGAGATTCTTCGGCTTCATAAAATCCGGTAGGATGCGGTGATTAGCCGCCATCCTCTCATGCCGCCGGGCACACTTGAAATAAAAAAGACGGTTCGCTTTGAATCGTCTTTCGTTTTTGTCTTTAGTTTTCCCCTGTATTCATTTTATTATCTTTTGTTTCATGTGAAACACTTGCGTTATCCCAGTGTTTTCAACATCTCTATGATTCTTTCCAGTTCATCTGCGCTGTAATATTCAATCTCGATTTTACCCTTTGAACCGTTCTGATTTATATTGATCTTTGTTCCGAGAATGTCTTTAAGTTCTGTTTCTATCCTGCTGACATTGGGATTTTTCACCTTTTTGGCAGGTCTTTTCTTAGGCTTACCGATTTCTGACACCAACTTTTCCGTTTCTCTCACGGAAAGCCCTTCTTTTACGATCCTGTTACAAAGAGCCCGTCTTGCATCTTCGTTTTCTATCGTTATGACAGTCCTTCCGTGGGCTGCGGAAATTGCGCCTGTCGAAACCATCTCCCGTACATAATCCGGCAGTTTGAGAAGTCTGAGAGCGTTGGTTATATATGGTCTGCTCTTTCCCACGCTTTTGGATATTTCTTCTTGCTTCATTCCAAAGACAACCGCCATTCGGTTTAAACCCTCAGCTTCTTCTATAGGATTAAGATCCTCGCGCTGCATATTCTCAATAATTGCGATCAGCATATTCTGCTCATCGTCAAGCTCCCTTACAAGGCATGGAACTTCGGAAAGCCCCGCTTTTATTGCGGCTCTCCAGCGCCTTTCCCCTGCTACGATCTCGTATCCCTTATCTTTTTTTCTGAGAACGATAGGCTGGATAACTCCATGCTCTAAAATGGAGTTTGCCAATTCCTGAATCTTCTCATCATCGAAGGTTTTTCTGGGCTGATTGACATTCGGCATAATGTCAAAGGTCTTTATATATTTCACCATGTCTTTAGAATCGACATGCGCCTCATTTCCTGCCCCGGCTACTGTAACATTTTCAACGGGAACGGCTTCGGCAATCAAGGCTCCGAGCCCTTTTCCCAGTCCTCCTTTTTTCGGTGCAGCCATTATTCTTCCTCCAACTCTAAAAATTCATCCGCAAAATCTCCGTATGCCTCTGCGCCCTTTGATTTTGGATCGTATTCCGTTATCGGAAGTCCGTAACTCGGCGCTTCTGCAAGTCTTACATTTCGAGGGATAACCGTTGAATATACTTTGTTTCCGAAGTAGCTCTTTACCTCCTGCACCACCTGGATGGACAGGTTTGTTCTTCCGTCAAACATGCTTAAAATTACTCCCTGAATTTCAAGTTTCGGATTTAGACTTTTCTTTACAAGCTCTATTGTGCTTACAAGCTGGCTTACACCCTCAAGAGCATAAAACTCGCACTGAATCGGCACAAGTACGCTGTCAACCGCGGCAAGGGAGTTGATTGTAAGCAATCCCAATGATGGCGGGCAATCTATAAAGATATAGTCATATCCGTCCTTTATCTTATCCAGCCCCTCTTTTAGCGCGCTTTCTCTGCCCTCCATACTCACCAGTTCCACTTCGGCACCTGCCAAATCAACGCTGGCTGGTATCAGATCCAGATTTTTAACCCCCGTCTTTATAATCGCTTTCCTTGGGTCGTAATCCTTGTCAATTAAAATATTGTAAATTGTGTTCTTCAGATTTTTCTTTGTTACGCCGATTCCGCTGGTTGTATTCCCCTGGGGGTCTATATCCAGAATCAGCACTTTCTTTCCCCTGATTGCCAAACAAGCGGCAAGGTTAATATTGGTTGTTGTTTTTCCTACGCCACCCTTTTGATTAAATATCGCTATTGCCTTACCCAAAATAATTCCTCCTTGCGACGCTAAAAATTTTTACACTTGTTTCAAATATATTATACACTACTATGCGAAGATTTACCACCTTAAATAATAAAAAATCGGATGTTTCACGTGAAACATCCGGCATTTTTCGGAATAAGTATTTTTACTTCCATAAATTCGCCCTGGTCATTTTCTATGAATCTTGCGTTCTTTTCAACATTCTTGATCTGGTTAAATGCCTTTCTGATTGTATTCAGATAGATTTTATAGCTTATGTAATTGATTTTGTTTTTCTTTCGATAGGCTTTTTCTCTGCCTGCCAAAAGATCATCAATGAGTTTTTCGGTCTGTTTTACATTCAAATTGTTGTCGATTACCCTCTTTAATACCTTCTTCCTATCATTTTCGTCGCTGAGTTTCAGCAAGGCTCTAGCGTGCCTTTCTGTAAGTTTGCTGTTCAAGAGCATTTCTTGCAGTTCTTCGGGGAGCGTTAGTATCCGAATCTTATTGGAAATCGTTGATTGCCGCTTGCTGACGCGCTTTGCTATTTCGCCCTGGGTAAGATTAAATTCTTCCATAAGTTTCTTATATGCCCTTGCCTCTTCCAGAAAATTAAGATCCTCTCTCTGCACATTTTCCACAAGGGCAATAAGCGCCGCTTCAGGTTCATCAAGGTCTTTTATGATAACCGGCACCCGTTGAAGCCCCGCGAGTTTCGAGGCTCTCAGCCGTCTTTCACCTGCAATCAATATGAAACGCCTGCCCTCACCTTTCTTTACCAGTAATGGTTGGAGCACGCCGTACTCTTTGATTGAATTGGTTAATTCTTCCAGTTCTTCCTCTGTGAAAACTTTCCTTGGCTGTGCAGGGTTCGGAATTATAAGATTCACAGGAATTTGTACAACTTTCATTCTTTTCCTCCTTTGTAGATGCCATACTTCTTATGGGGAAATAATAGCATTTCCGGGGCTCTTCGTGTAAATTTTTTATAAACAAAAAACCCCTATCGTCATCACAATAAGGGTTCTTTCGCCGGTGTACCGGCTTTTCTCGGAAATTTCGACACCGTATTTTTAACTTTTTTTATCAAAATAATGCTGTGGGAAATATCGTATTTTTTAAGGCTTGCATCAAATATTTCCTGTAAATTTCCTCCCAGCAGTTTTATGGCATTTTCTGCCTCTGCCGCTTCTTCCGCCGCATCCGGGCCTTTATATGCCATGAAACAGCCGCCAACTTTAATAAACGGAAGGCAATATTCCGACAAAACAGCCATATTTGCAACGGCTCTGGATACGCAAAGGTCATACTTTTCTCTGTGCTGCTTATTTCTTGCAAGCTCCTCCGCCCTGGCATGAACCGTCCGGACATTTGAAATTCCGATTTCTGCACAAAGTTCGTCAATTATCTTTAATCTTTTGGCAAGGGAATCCATGAGAACAAAGCTCTTTTCCGGATACAGTATCGCAAGGGGTATTCCCGGAAAGCCCGCTCCGGTTCCGATGTCAATAATTTTTTCTGCCCGCTTAAACTCCTCCCGAACGCAGCAGACAACGGAATCCAGAAAATGCTTTACGATAAATTCATCCCGCTCCGTGATCCGGGTAAGATTTACCTTTTCATTCCAGTCGAGAACTCCCCGCATATAAAGCTCAAACTTGTCTGCCTGCCGCTGGCTGCACTCAAGGCCCATTTCCATGATTGCTTCTTTTAAATCAATCACTGCCTGCTTCTCCTTTTCTTTTCCAAATATACCATTATCACATTTATATCTGCCGGGGAAACACCTGAAATTCGTGAGGCTTGTCCGAGAGTCCGCGGACAAATTTGCGAAAGTTTCTGAACAGCCTCTATTCGCAATCCCTCGATATCTTTATAGTTTAGGTTTTCATCCAGCTTGCGGTTTTCCAGCTTTTTATATCTTTCTACCTGGCGAAGCTGCTTCTGTATATATCCCTCGTATTTTAACTGCACTTCAAGCCGGGTTATTTCGTGATATGAAAGTTTTGGCCTGTCATCGCTGTCAATTTCCCCGAGGCTCTCGTATGTTATCTGAGGTCGCTTCAAAAGCTCCGCCAAAGAAACTCTTCCCGAAACCGGAGTGCTCCTGTGCTTTTCCAGAAATTCATTAACCGCTGTCGGAGAAAGGGTCTTTTCCTGTAAACGAAGTACCTCCTTCTGAACATTTTCCTTCGCCCGGACAAATCTGTCATATCTTTCCTTTGTTGCCAGTCCTATACTGTAAGATTTCTCCGTAAGCCGCAGATCTGCGTTGTCTTGCCTCAGAAGCAGCCTATATTCGGCTCTGCTGGTCATAATTC
>CAVJCN010000166.1:0-4904 GCA_963647945.1 Absicoccus sp.
GAAATTTTCCCTTTGTCAATAGCTATTTTAGAATAATTCTAATTTTATTGATTGTGTGAAATTCAGCGTAAAGTCGGGAAATATTAAATTTTAAGTTAAGATTTAACAAAAAAATTCACTTTCTTTTGTCTGAATTTGTGCTAAAATATATTTATGATGAAATTTGATATGCACTGTCACACAAAGGGAGGCTCCATCGACTCCGGTGTCAGCGTGGAAAGATATATTGAGCTTTTGTCGGCCCAGGGATTTGATGGAATGTTAATTACAGATCATGATTCCTACAAAGGATATAACAGGTGGCTGAAATCCGGACACCGGGATTTTTGTGTGCTTGCAGGGTTAGAATACGATACGAAAGACGCAGGGCATTTTTTGATAATTATGCCGGATAACATTCGCCCGAGTATTTTTCAGCTCCGCGGGCTGCCTGTGGAAATGCTGATAAACATCGTACATTTTTTCGGAGGTATTTTGGGGCCGGCTCACCCTTTCGGAACCAGGAGTTCCAGCGCCATGTTTTTCAAAAAGCTCAAACGCCACCCGGAAATTATGCTTAAGGTCGACTTTATCGAGGGCTTTAACACCTGCGAAAAACGCGATTCAAATTTCGCGGCGGCGGAGCTTGCCGAAAAGCTGAAAAAGCCTTGTATCGGCGGTTCGGATGCCCACGATGAGGCCTATGTGGGCATGGCATATACCCTCTTTGACAGGGAAATATCGTCTAATAACGATTTAATTCATGCGATACTTGACGGCGGAGTCGCAAGCTGCGGAGGCAGGGAACGGGAATACACCCGCAAGGCAAAGATGAAGGATTCCTTTTACGGGGTGCTGGGCTTCAAGGCGTACAACCGCAGCCTGGGGGTTCTTTTCGCCCCATGCAGGAAGTACAGGATCAAAAAGCTGAAAGTCGATGCGCTGGTATCCCATGACTGAGGCATATCCTCTATTCTTCGCTGTATTTTTACTGTTCGTTGAGCAACCACTCCGCGATGTCGTAAACAATAATACCCTCGTAGCTATACCGCCGATGCCTTGTTCTGGCAATTATTATTTTAGGATAAGCGTCTCTTATTTGTAAAAGCGGCGCGCATTCTCTTTCAAAGGTTTCCGCAAGGGATATATTATCGCTGACTTGAATATAAATTTTTTCACTTCCTCTTTGCGCTACAAAATCGACTTCTTTCTGATAAAGCTTTCCTACATAAACTTCATATCCCCGTCGAAGCAATTCAATACATACGATATTCTCGTACGCTCTGCCGTAGTCCATATTTCGGCTTCCCAGTACGGCGTATCGTATTCCGGTGTCTGCCAAATAAAATTTTTCGGTACTTTCCAAGTATTTTTTTCCTTTGATGTCAAACCGCTTGATATCGTAAAAAACAAAAGCATTGCAAAGATATTTAATATACCTTCCTACCGTAACATGGTTCGTATTTGTCGCCGCATCGGTGAGAAGTTTGCTTACCTTGTTGGGAGATGTAAGATTGCTGATATTATCCATGAGAAATTCACTTAAGCGTTGTAAAACCAAGGTGTCCGGAAGCGAATACTTTTGTACCAGATCCCTCGTTACGATTGTCTCATACACTTCCTTGATATAATTCGTTCTGTCCTTTTCGGTTTGGTAAGCATAGGAACCTGCCAATCCGCCGTTGATGGCATATTCATCAAACAGTTTATCCTTATCGTTTCTTTCGTCATAATACAGGCAATATTCGCGAAAGCTGAACGGAAATACATGTACTTCGATATATCGTCCCGTGAAAAGCGTTGCAAGATCCGCGCTCAGAAGAAACGCGTTGGAACCCGTCACATATATATCATACTTTCCCTTGGCGTACAGACTGTTAACCGCAAGTTCAAAGTTTTTGCACATTTGAACCTCGTCTATAAAAAGGTAGTTTGTTTTGCCCTCTTCATAATGGTCTTCCACATAAGTATGCAAGGCGTGATATTCTTTTATTCCTTCGTACGCCAAATCCATAAAATCAATGAAAATAATATTGATGTTTTCCATATTACTGCGCAGATACTCTATATATGCCTGCATCAGCTTTGATTTTCCCGAGCGTCTGATTCCTGTGATTATTTTTATGTCAGGAGTTCCGTTCAACTGAATCATTCTATTCAAATAGCTCATTCTTGGAATAAGTTTCATTTCATTGCCTGCTTTCAAAATTTTCATTTTTTTAAACTTTCGAAACCGCTTTCAGTTTTATTATACAATTTAAAAATAGTATATGCAAGATTTAACTGTTCTTTCCTATCAAACATTTTGTGAGGACCTTTTGTGTTCCCTTTTGCGGTAACATTTTGCGGCCATATATGTACCTCTTGACATTTTCTTTCCCCTGTTCTATAATCGTTAGCAAATCAAAGGATTGCAGCGGCGGCTCCGGCAGCTGAATATTTGAGGCACGGTTCAAGCCGGATAGATAGGGAGGCTACACAAAATGAAAATCACTTTAAATCCAAACGAAGAAATCGTAAAAACCGTAAAAGAAGGGCTCGAAAAGACCGGCGGCTACTGTCCCTGCCGCATGGAGCGCACGGAAGCCACCAAATGTATGTGCGAGGAGTTTAAGGAACAAATAAAAGACCCAAGCTTTGAGGGGTATTGCCACTGTATGCTTTATTACAAGTCGCTGTAAGTCGCTGAAATAGCGTGGCAGGCAAGCACGGCAGGCGAAATTTCTCCCCTCTGCCTCTTCACATCTTCATAGGTCGATATTTCGGCAGATTCGCCGTTTTGCCCATTCCCTGGTTTCGCCTATTTGCCGTTTTGGTTGTCCTCCGGCTTTTTCATGCCTGTAACGCTTTCCGGCAAGTCTTGAAACACTCCTACCGGAGGGATATCACCGTTAAACGGCTTGTGGGTGACAGCTCTGACGATGATTCCCCCAAGGATAATTGCCGGAAACAAAAGGATCAGCCAATTCTCAAAGATAAAATTCAGTACCTTCATTTTCGTCCTCCTGCATATTTTTAAACATTCTTATCAATAACCGATATTCTTATTTTTTGCTATTCAAAATCCACCGTTTCATTTAGCGTAAACTCATTCTTATGATAGGAAATCAGCCCATCCTTTTGCATCTTTGAAAGCTCGCTTGACATGGCGCTGCGGTCAACTGCCAGATAATCGGCAAGCTGCTGGCGGTCAAAGGGAATGGTAAAGCGGTTGCTGCCATGTCGCGTCGCCTGCTCCGACAGGTATGACAAAAGCCTGCCCCGCAGGGATTTCGAGGCGGTGTGCATCATGCGCAGCGAAAGATTCAGGTTTTTCTGCGCCGAGATACGCAAAAGATTGTGAATGATATTCTGATGAAAAGCGCAGCCCTTTCCGCAGGTCGTGGTAAGCCTGCCCACATTCAGAAACAAAACTTCCGTATTTTCAGAGGCCACCACATCGCAAAGCAGCTCCTTTCCCGGGATGAGAGCGTAGGTTTCCGCGAAAATCTGACCCGGGCCCACATGACCGAATATGTGACTGTTTCCCCAGTAAAAATTAACCACAATATTTACGCTGCCGGACTCCACAAGTCCGATTTCCCTTACGGCATCTCCCGCCCGGAAAATTATCTCGTCTTTTTTGAATTTTCGCTCCCTTGCGCCGAGGCAAGCAAGCATATCCTTGACTTCCTTTTCGCCGACACCGTGAAACAGCGGCGTATTTGCCAGAAAAAAAGTATCCATATTTTCTCCGTTTTTTATTTTTGTTGTTGCAACAACATATTTTCTACTATAATCATAATACAATAACTTCGCAAAAGCAAGAATCACCGCAAAAAACTTGGTGAAAATAAAAACAGCGAAAAGGAAATAACATAATTCAATCAAAATAAAAAGGAGGAAATGAATATGGATTCTAAGATGTTTTGTTTTCAATGTGAGCAGACGGTTGGCTGCAAAGGATGCACGGGAAATGCCGGCGTATGCGGAAAAAATTACGAAGTATCGGATTTGCAGGATAAGCTCATAGGAGCCCTGATCGGCCTTGCCCGGGCGGCAGGCACCGGCGGAGGAGCGACGGAAAATATCTATAAGCTCTTAATAAAAGGCCTGTTTACCACGATTACAAACGCGAACTTTAACGAGGAAACCATTAAAAAATTGACCCTCGAGGTTCACGGAGAAAAGGAAAAGCTCGTCCCGAATTGCGGGGCTTGTGCCTCTTCCTGCGGCAGAACCGATGACTACGATATGGCAGAGCTTTGGGATGCGGATGAGGATGTGCGAAGCCTTAAATCTCTGATTTTGTTCGGAATCAAGGGCATGGCGGCTTACGCGTATCACGCCGGAGTGCTTGGGTACACTGACGAAAAGGTCAATAAATTCTTCCTGAAAGCCCTCTTTGCCATCGGCGAGGATTGGGGCATGGAGGAGCTTCTTCCGATCGTACTTGAAACCGGCGAAGTTAACTTTACCTGTATGGAAATGCTTGACAGAGCCAATACGGAAACCTTCGGAAATCCGGTTCCGGTTACGGTTCCCCTTACGGTAGAAAAAGGCCCGTTCATCGTGATTTCCGGCCACGACCTTTACGACCTTAAACAGCTGTTGGAGCAAACAAAGGACAAGGGCATAAACATCTACACCCACAGCGAGATGCTCCCGGCTCACGGCTACCCAGAGCTGAAAAAATATCCTCATCTCAAGGGGAATTTCGGTACCGCATGGCAGAATCAGCAAAAGGAATTTGCAAATATTCCGGCACCGATCCTCTTTACCACCAACTGCCTGATGCCGCCGAAGGAAAGCTACAAGGATCGGGTATTCACCACCGAGGTGGTTTCCTATCCGGAAATGGTTCACATCGGCGAGGACAAGGACTTTACTCCGGTTATCGAAAAGGCTCTGGAACTTGGGGGCTATGCCGAGGACAGGGTATTTAC
>CAVJCN010000167.1:0-4891 GCA_963647945.1 Absicoccus sp.
GCTCAGCTCGAAGAAGTTGGCGCTACAGTAACTCTTAAATAATTACAGAAATTGCACAACGATTCAAAAGGCGGCGGACACGTATCTGCCGCTTTTTCTTATGGAAAAAATCCCGCGAAAAGATAACGACGAGAAAATGCGGAAAAAATATTCCTGAAAAATCCAAACTTATACTTGATTATTTGACACGAATATTATATAATATTAGACTGCCACACAAAGTAATTTGTTTTAAGAATATAAGGAGTGATGAAGATGCCAAAACCTATACAAGTAGGTAGAAAAGAACGTATGACATTTGCGAAAATCAATGAAGTTTGCGAAATGCCGAATCTCATCGAGATTCAGACAAAATCGTATGACTGGTTTATCCGCGAAGGTCTCAGAGAAGTTTTTGAAGATATTTCTCCGATTAAAGACTATGCGGACAATCTGGTTTTAGAGTTCATTGATAACTCACTCACCGACGCTCCGAAATATGAGCAGGAGGAGTGCAAGGAGAGAGATGTAACGTATGCAGCTCCGCTTAAAGTCAGAGTAAGACTGATAAATAAAGAAACCGGAGAGGTGAAAGAACAGGAAGTTTTCATGGGGGATTTCCCACTGATGACCGAAAAGGGAACTTTCATTTATAACGGCGCAGAAAGAGTTGTCGTAACTCAGCTTGTGCGTTCCCCGGGGCCTTACTACGATGTAACCGTTGATAAATCAAACAACAAGCTGTTTTCCACCACTATTATCCCTAACCGCGGGGCTTGGCTGGAATACGAAACGGACTCCAACGAAATTATTTCCGTAAGAGTTGACCGTACAAGAAAGCAGCCTGTCACGACCCTCCTCAGAGCCCTGGGCTTCGGGTCAAATGAGGAGATCATCAGCATTTTCGGAGAGGATCCGCGGCTGCTGAAGACTCTTGAAAAAGACACCGCAAGCAATTACGAAGAAGGTCTTAAAGAAATTTACAAAAAATTAAGACCGGCAGAACCCCCTACGGTGGAGAGCGCAAAGGCACTGTTTAACTCTTTGTTCTTTGATGCAAAGAGATATGACCTTGCCAAGGTGGGAAGATATAAATATAACAAAAAGCTTGGTTTATCAAACAGAATTGCAGGCGTAGTGGCAGCCGAAGATGTAACTCATCCTGAAACGGGAGAGATCCTCGCCGAAAAGGGACAAAAGATCAACCGGGATCTGGCTTTCAAGATTGAAAACGCAGGGGTAGAGTATATTTATGCCTATGCCCTTGACAAGGAAAAGGAAGACCAGGTTACCAAAATTATAGGCAATAACTTTGTAGACCTTAAGTGCTATGTTGATTTTGACACAACAGAGCTTAAGGTGGCTGACAAGGTATTTTATCCTGTCCTCAAAGAGATTTTGGCGACCGCTTCTTCGGAAGAAGAACTTAAGGAAATGCTTGTGGACAGAAAGAATGACCTTTCACCAAAACATATTATCGTAGAGGATATCATCGCTTCTATCAGTTATATCCTTAACTTAAACTATGGCATCGGAACAGTTGACGATATAGACCATTTGGGCAACCGCCGCCTGAGAACCGTGGGAGAGCTTTTGCAAAACCAGTTCAGAATCGGCCTTGCCAGAATGGAGAGAGTCGTAAAGGAAAGAATGACCACTCAGGACATTGATGTTACGACTCCGCAGGCTTTAATGAATATAAGACCGGTAACCGCGGCAATCAAGGAGTTCTTCGGAAGCTCCCAGCTGTCGCAGTTCATGGATCAGAACAACCCTCTTGCGGAGCTTACCCACAAGAGAAGACTTTCAGCTCTGGGGCCGGGAGGCCTTTCCAGAGAAAGAGCCGGATTCGAGGTTCGAGATGTACACCATTCTCACTATGGCAGAATGTGCCCTATCGAAACTCCCGAAGGCCCGAACATCGGACTTATCGGCTCCCTTACAACCTATGGCGTGATCAACCAGTACGGTTTCATCGAAACTCCGTACAGAGTTGTGGATAAAGAAACACACAGAGTAACGGACGAGATTCACTATCTCACTGCCGATGAGGAAGAAATGATGGTCGTAGCTCAGGCAAACGAGCCCCTCACGGAGGACGGACACTTTGCAAACGCAAAGGTTGCCTCAAGAGGCGAGCATGGCGAAATTGCCCTTATGCCGAGAGATCAGATCGACTACATGGATGTTTCCCCTAAGCAGGTAGTTTCCGTTGCAACGGCAATGATTCCTTTCCTCGAAAACGACGACGCTAACCGTGCCCTGATGGGTTCCAACATGCAGCGTCAGGCGGTTCCTCTTCTTGTGACGGAGGCACCGATTGTCGGAACGGGAATGGAATATAAAGCGGCAAGAGATTCAGGGGTTGTGATTTTGGCAAAAGCATCCGGCACCGTTGAGTTTGTTGACGCGGACATGATTATTTTAAGACGAGATGACAACAACGAAAAAGACATTTATAAACTGCTCAAATTCAAGCGTTCCAACCAGGGAACCTGCATAAACCAAAGACCGATCGTTTCAACCGGCGAGCATATCGAGGAGGGCGAGGTCATCGCAGACGGCCCATCAACAGATTTGGGTGAAATTGCTTTGGGTAAGAACCTGCTCATAGGCTTCATGACATGGGAAGGTTACAACTACGAGGACGCTATCATCTTGAACGAAAGGCTGCTCATGGACGATGTGCTGACTTCCCTTCACATCGAAGAATACGAGTCAGAAGCAAGAGATACAAAGCTGGGGCCTGAGGAAATTACAAGAGATATCCCGAATGTGGGCGATGATGCGTTGAAAGACCTGGATGAAGAGGGTATCATCAGAATCGGAGCAGAGGTAAATTCCACAGATATTTTGGTAGGAAAGGTTACTCCTAAGGGAGAAACCGAGCTTACCGCAGAGGAAAGACTTCTTCGTGCGATTTTCGGCGAAAAAGCAAGAGAGGTAAGAGATACTTCTCTGAGAGTTCCTCACGGAGAAACCGGCATTGTAGTCGATGTTAAGATTTTCTCCAGAGAAAACGGCGACGAACTTC
Organism: Absicoccus sp.; assembly: GCA_963647945.1. GTDB lineage: Bacteria > Bacillota > Clostridia > Peptostreptococcales > Anaerovoracaceae > CAG-238. The sequence continues at coordinate 3,014 of CAVJCN010000167.1, forward strand.
CGCCGGGAGTAAACAAACTCGTAAGATGTTATATTGCAACCAAGAGAAAAATAAATGTAGGCGACAAGATGGCAGGCCGCCACGGAAACAAGGGTGTAATTTCAAGAATTTTGCCGGAAGAAGATATGCCGTTCCTGGAAAACGGTCAGCCTCTTCAGGTAATGCTTAACCCTCTGGGCGTACCGTCCCGTATGAATGTCGGACAGGTGCTTGAGGTTCACCTGGGACTTGCCGCAAAGAAGAAGGGTTGGTACATTTCTACACCTGTATTCGATGGAGCAACGGAAAAGGATATCATCGGTCTTCTGGACGAATGCGGATATCCTAAGACAGGAAAACTTAAACTCAGAGATGGCAGAACCGGCGAATATTTTGACAATCCGGTAACTGTGGGCTATATGTATATGCTCAAACTCCACCATTTGGTTGACGATAAGATCCACGCAAGAAGCACCGGCCCTTACTCGCTGGTAACTCAGCAGCCATTGGGCGGTAAAGCTCAGTTCGGCGGACAGCGTTTCGGAGAAATGGAAGTATGGGCGCTGGAAGCATACGGCGCAGCGTACACTTTACAGGAAATTTTAACTGTAAAATCCGATGATATCGTAGGTCGTGTGAAGACTTACGAAGCAATCGTCAAGGGCGAAAACATCCCTAAGCCGGGAATCCCTGAATCCTTCAAGGTATTGATCAAGGAAATGCAAGCTTTGGGGCTTGATGTCAAAGTATTGTCCGAAAATGATGAAGAAATCGAAATCAAAGAATCTTCGGAGTACGATGATGACCCGCGGAATCTCGAGGCTATCATGGACTTTGAAACAGAGCTGGAAAGTGAAGACGAGATGATGAACAGCGGATTCAGCGAAGAAAATGCAGAGGAGGACGATTTTGGAGCCGATTTCGGCGAATCGGATGAATTTGCAGAGGACGATTTCAGAGAAGAGTAATTGAGTGACAGGAAAGGGGGAGGAACTTCCTTGAACAATAATGTAAATAACGATTATGAATTAAATAATTTCGAGTCGATACAGATCAATTTGGCATCTCCGGAAAAAATTCTTGAATGGTCACACGGCGAGGTTACAAAGCCGGAAACCATCAACTACAGAACCTTGAAGCCTGAAAAGGACGGTCTTTTCTGCGAAAGGATCTTCGGGCCGATGAAGGACTGGGAATGTCACTGCGGCAAGTATAAAAGAATCAGATACAAGGGTATCGTCTGCGACCGCTGCGGAGTAGAGGTTACCAAAGCTAAAGTAAGAAGAGAAAGAATGGGCCACATTAAGCTTGCGGCTCCGGTTTCCCATATTTGGTATTTCAAGGGAATCCCATCGAGAATGGGACTTTGCCTAGATGTTACGCCGAGAAACCTGGAAAAAGTTCTTTACTTTGCGGCATACATCGTAACGGATCCGGGAGATACCGGACTGGGCTACAAAGAAATATTAACCGAGCAGCAGTACAAAGAAGCAAAAGAACAGTACGGCAACTCCTTTACGGCAGGAATGGGCGCGGAAGCTGTGAAGAAGCTTCTGGAGGACATCGACCTTGAAAAGCTGTCCGCAGAGCTCAGAGAGCAGCTTAAGGACGCGTCGGGTCAAAAGAAAATCAGAATCGTAAGAAGGCTGGAAGTCATCGAGGCGCTCAGAATTTCCGGAAACAGACCGGAATGGATGATTCTTGACGTAATTCCTGTAATTCCGCCGGATATCCGACCTATGGTGCAGCTGGACGGCGGCAGATTTGCAACCTCCGACTTAAACGATTTGTACAGACGGGTTATCAACAGAAACAACAGACTCAACCGACTTCTTGAACTGGGCGCTCCTGACATCATCGTCAGAAACGAAAAGAGAATGCTCCAGGAAGCCGTTGACT
>CAVJCN010000168.1:0-4887 GCA_963647945.1 Absicoccus sp.
GTTCTGTTATTATACCATGGCAAATACGTCTTGTCAATAGGTTTGCAGAACTTTCTGTTCCGTTATTACTTTTTTTGTTTCCTGCGGCGCAGATTCTGATGGCTTGCCTCGCCGGACTTTTTATGTTATAATTTCTTTGTAATTTGAACCTTTTGATGGTTTGCTACGACTATATATGTGAAATCGATTTCAAGACCATCTGCAAGGAGGTGATAATGTGGATGAATTTGAAAAGCTATTGCACGAGAATCTGATTCCGCTTCAGCGCTATGTAAACTTCAAAATCGGGAACAGGCACGATGCGGAAGATATGATTCAGGATGTATGCCTTACCGCCACGCTGAAATTTGACACGCTGAGCAATCCTGCCGCCTTCAAGGCGTGGCTGATCGGCATTGCTAAGCACAAGTGCATGGACTATTACCGACTGAAAGCGGCCAACCTGAATATTTCTTTGGATTCACTGTCCGAATCGGCTTTGGCGGTCGGGCGGCTCGGTATTACGGAACACAATGTCGTGCGCGACACCATGGAAGTGCTTGGCGGAAAAGAAAAGCAGATTTTGTATCTGTATTTCTTCAAAAATCTGTCGCAGGAGGATATTGCCAGACAACTTGAAATCCCAGTCGGCACGGTGAAAAGTCGCCTGCATTATGCAAAGGAAAAATTCAGACAGCATTATCCTTGTCCGCCCAAAGATAAATCAAAAGGAGAAATCATTATGAAAAAATTGCCCGAATATTTACCCGATTATAAAATTGAACCATCCGAGCTTGCTCCCTTTTCTGTCCGATGGGAGGAGCTTCAGGGGTGGCTTATGGTTCCGCGGCTCGGAGAAACGCTGACTTGGGGACTGTTCGATATGCCCTCACGAAAGCGCACGGAATATACCGAAATGAAGGTAATCGGCAAAGCGGAAGTACACGGAATTGAAGGCGTTGAAATTTCGGCGATGCAATACGGTGCTGAGGACTATTACCGTACCGGCTGTATCGATCATACGGAACGCCGATTTGTGGCGCAGCTCACCGACACGCATTGCCGCTACCTTGCCGAAAGCCATGTGGAAAACGGAGTGCGCAAGCTTTATACCTTTCTCGACGGAAATGACTTCCTCGACAATTGGGGCTTCGGGGAGGACAATTGCGGAAATGAAGTCAACCTGATGCCAAAGGGCTTATTGACACGAAGCGGAAATGAGATTGTCGGGCACACAAACAAAGAAACTGTGGACATCGTCGGACGGTATACCGTTCAAATTGTAAAAAACGCTCTCCCAGTGCCACTTGCACGGCCAAATAGAGCCACCCTAACGGAGAGGTGAGCCACCCACCTCAAACATGGTATAATGTAGTCGGCGTACGAAAGTGCGACTACAAAATACCGGAGGTACACCAACATGGTGAACTACACAGAGATCTTGCGGTTGGCTGCAGAAGGTCAAAGCCAACGGCAGATTGCGGTGAGCGTGAAGAGCTCGCGCAACACAGTCAGCGAGGTAATCATTGCTGCGCAAAGGCACGGCATCACATGGCCGTTTGAGGAAGCGGTATCCAACGAGCAGTTGGGTGCAATTCTGTTTCCGAACCGTCACACGGAAACGAGCGAGTATTTGGAACCCGATTTCCCTTACATCCACGCTGAACTATCCAAGCCCAAGGTCACCTTAACTCTGCTTTGGGACGAATACCGCCGCAAGGCAGAGAGTTTGGGCAAAAAGCCATACATGACCACCCAGTTCGGAGACAAGTACCGCAAGTGGGCGCGTGTTACCAAGGCCACCATGCGCATTCACCATAAGCCGGGAGACGCCTTGCAAGTAGATTGGGCGGGTCAAACGCTCCCCCTTTTCGACTCCATAACCGGTGAGATCACGCCGGCGTACATGTTCGTAGCCGTTCTGCCTTGCAGCGGCTACACTTATGCGGAGGTCACCGCTGACATGAAGCTGGAGAACTGGCTGGAATGCCATATCCACGCCTACGAGTATTTCAGCGGTGTCACCCGCTTGCTCATCCCGGACAACCTAAAGACCGGCGTGACCAAGAATACGCGCTACGAGACGGTATTGAACCGCAGTTATCAAGAGCTGGCAGAATACTACGGAACTGCCATTGTTCCTGCTCGCGTGGAACACCCCAAGGACAAGAGCCATGCAGAAGGGACGGTCAAATTTGCTTCCACGTGGATCCTCGCGGCGTTGCGGAACGAGCATTTCTTCACCCTCCGAGAGGCCAAGGAGGCGGTTCGGATTAAACTGGAGGAACTGAATCTGCGCCCTTTCACTGCGAAGGACGGTTGCCGTAAGTCAGCGTATGTAGAGGAAGAACAAGCCTTTATGCGACCATTGCTAAGTCGGCGGTATGAGGTAGCCACGTGGCATCCCAACATCAAGGTGGGGGCGGATTACCTTGTTTCGGACGGGCGAAACAAGTATTCCGTTCCCTTCGACCTTATTGGTGAAAAGGTGGACATCCGTCTGACATCCCAAACGGTAGAGGTGTTCTTCCGCGGCAACCGTGTCGCCTCGCATATACGGTTGGCTGCATCGCAGAGGGATCCTATTGTAAACCCGGATCACATGACCCCCGAGCACCGAAAATATCTCAACTATAACAAGGAAGATTTCACAAGATGGGCAATTTCGGTCGGAACGAACACTGCCAAGGTCGTAGCCTATTTCCTAACCGCAGGAAAAGAAGTGGAGCAGGGCTATAAGGCTTGTGCGAGCCTCACTAAGTTGGAAGAACGCTACGGGCAAAAGAAGCTGGAGACGGCCTGCTGTGAGGCATTACGGTATTCCTCGTCGCCGTCGGTTAGGCTCATCAGTGCGGTGATCAAAGGCATTTCGAGCCAGTCGGAATCTAAACCGGACGAAGGAAAAACGCTTGTTCCGAACTACTCCAATGCCCACGGCATTACCCGTGGGGCGGCTTATTACAGTCGTTCCGGCAAAGCCGCCAAGAACGGAAAGGGCGGTGAGGGCAAATGATTCGTCAATCTACGATTGAATTGCTAAAAGAAATGCGATTTAGCGGCATGGCGGTCGAACCGGAAAAGCAATTGAACAATGCAGATGCTTATCGCGAAATGCCCTTTGAGGATCGCCTGGCTATGCTGGTGGACGCAGAGTGGAACCGTAGGCAATCCAACAAATACCTGCGTTGCGTCCATAATGCGCGGTTCGCTGCCCACGACGCCACCATGGAGGGTATCGAGTATTACGAGGATCGAAGACTCAGCAAAACGCAAATGCTTCAGTTGGCTACTTGCCAGTACATCACAGATGGCCACCACGTCATTCTCAAGGGTGCCAGTGGCAACGGAAAGACGTATTTGGCCTGCGCTCTTGGAGAGGCTGCTTGCCGAAAGCTCCTGTCTGTCCGCTACTTCCGCATGCCGGAACTATTGGAAGAACTCATGATCGCCAAGGAGCACAAGGAACTGAAACGGGTTATGAAGGCCTTTGAAAAGGTCGATCTGTTGATTTTGGACGAATGGCTCATCCGGTGTCTCACTCCTGAAGAGACCTACGCTATGCTGGAGTTGATCGAAACACGCACACGGCACGGTGCTACCATTTTCTGCACCCAGTTTGAGACAGAGGGCTGGTACTCCCGTATTGATCCCGATCCTGAATCCGACAGCCCCATCTGCGAAGCAATTATGGACCGTGTGATCCACAACGCCTACGAGATTTTGGTGGATGGCCAACAATCCATGCGGGAACGACACGGCTTGAAGGCAGAGGTGCTGTCATGACGATAACCGAGCCGGAGCTTGATACCAAATACGCCGATTGGTTTCGTGGTAAACAGAACACCGCACAAGCCAAACGCGAGATCCTGCAACAATTCTCAACGGAGCCCGATGACGGACACCAATGGACGGAGCAGGATATCTGTGAGCAGTGCCGGAAAATTATTCGGTATTGGGACAGACAACCAAGCTCCCCGAAAGAGTGACGTGATCTTGCCCCCGCGAGGTTGAGATGAATTTCATCATCCCGGCTTTGCAATCCGCCGACACTTTCCCACAGGCTGTCGCCTGCGCTCCGCGCCGCTGTGGCGGTGGAAAAGTCTCGGCGGGGTGGGGCCTCCTTCCGCTTTCATGGTGTGGCTCTCCTTTCCGTTTTAGGTGGCTCTGTTTGGGCGTTAGGGTGGCTCTATTTTGCCGTGCAGTTGGCTCTCATGGGGCGGTATTTACACAAATCGGCGGAAAATCGTATGACACCATCTGCGTCATGGATATTCAGTGCTTCAACGACGGCGTTGCATCGGAACAGTATCTTGACAAAAACGGCCGAACCGTTCTTTGGCGCAGATTCAACAAAAACGACTGGGCATATAAGCGATACGGAAAGCTCTGGACTGAAATGCTTCCGGAAAACGAACGGCTGATCGTGAACGGCGAGACTTATGTACATTGGTACGACTGCGTAAGCGATTATATTTTATGATCCATAGCCCCGCTCCAGCGGGGCTTTTTTTGTTTCCCGCGGCGCAGTTTCTGATGGCTTGCATTGCCTCAAAAACAGTCACAAGCGATTTGCTGTTATTTGTTTTTCACCCCTTCGCCCGTAACACAAACGGAGACCGCACCTCCGAGTTCGTTCTCGGAAATACAGTCTCCGTTCTTTTTCATTTGCCCTGCTACAACACATTCTTTTGTCGTAATTCGTTCCATTGTGCGCGCCTCCTTTGTAAGCACACACAATACCACAAAGGCAGCAGGAAGTCCAGAGAAAACGGGAAAGTTGGCAATTAAGTAGCTTGCCTTGCCGACTATATCAAAACCCCGTTGCAATGATCCACCTCATGCTGAATGATCTGTGCCGTCCAGCCGGTATAGGTTTTCACCCTTGGCTGCATCTCAACAGTCTGATAC
>CAVJCN010000169.1:0-4866 GCA_963647945.1 Absicoccus sp.
AAAAGGGCAAAAGTCAGGCCTCGAACTGGGATTCTCAAAAGGCGAAAAGTCCGGCGCAGCGCAGGAAAAGCGCGAAATTGCAAAAAATCTCAAATCTTTGAAGCTGCCTACCGAGCAGATAAAAACGGCAACAGGGCTTTCAGCTGAAGAAATTGAAACACTGTAAAAAACTAAAAAAATTGCACCAAAAACTGCGGGAACTCTCGCAGTTTAATTTTATTAGGCCACTTGTAAAAACTTCAATATTGCCGGTACCATAGGTTGGGCTCGTTTAGCGATGTACGGAGGCCACATTTAAAAATTAAAAGTAATGTAAAAGTTAGAACTTTTTTCGAGTTTTGCAAATGAATGGTGCAAAAATTTTCTGCCCAAAATTTTCTTCCCAAATTTTATACCGGGTGCCTCTTGACATTACCGAAGTAAAGCGCTATACTTGTATACAGGTATAAAAAATGTTTATTTAGGAGGTTGGCTATGCTTGAGATTTCATCAAAGACGAATCTTTTAGAACAAAATATCTACAAATATTCCCTGCAAGATGTGGAAGAACCGAATCTTTACAGGGAGATGTTTGACTACGAAGAAGTTCCCAAAATTGCATTTAACCAGAGGCGGGTGCCGATGAATATGCCTACCGATATTTGGATTACGGACACATCTTTCCGGGACGGAATGCAGTCAATGGCACCATACACGGTAAAACAGCGGGTGGATTTATTCAAATATCTGGCAAGGCTGGGGGGCCCTTATGGGATCATCCGCCAATCCGAATTTTTCATATACACGAAGCAGGATCAAGAGGCAATCGAAAAGTGTATGGAGCTTGGCTACAAGTTTCCTGCGATTACCACATGGATCCGCGCAAAAAAAGAAGACTTCAAAAAAGTCAAGGAGCTGGAAATCGAAGAAACAGGCATCCTTGTATCATGCAGTGATTACCATATTTTCAAGAAAATGGGCATGACTAGAAGGCAGGCAATTGACTTTTATCTTGAAACCATAAGAGATGCCTTTGACGCGGGTATAGTCCCGAGATGCCATTTAGAGGACATCACCAGAGCCGATTTTTACGGATTTGTGGTTCCTTTTGTAAACGAAATCATGGACTTGTCCCATGAAGTGGGGATGCCGGTAAAAATCAGAGCCTGCGATACCATGGGATATGGAGTGCCTTACACTGGCGCAGCGCTTCCGCGAAGTGTAGCGGGAATTGTATACGGGCTGCAATATTACGCAGGGGTTCCAAGCGACATGATAGAGTGGCATGGGCACAACGATTTCTATAAGGCGGTGGCGAACGCAACCACGGCTTGGCTCTACGGCGCAAGCGCGGTTAACTGTTCGCTGCTGGGAATCGGTGAACGCACCGGCAACATTCCGCTGGAAGCCATGGTCTTTGAATATGCTTCCCTCAGAGGCTCCATGGACGGAATGGATCCTACGGTGATTACGGAAATCGCTGAATATTTCCAAAAGGAAATGGGCTATGAGATTCCTCCTATGACACCGTTTGTGGGAGAAAATTTCAATGTGACGAAAGCCGGAATCCATGCCGACGGACTGATGAAGGACGAGGAAATTTACAATATTTTCAACACTAAAAAACTCCTTAAACGGGCACCGGGAGTGTCTATCAGCAACACATCAGGGCTTGCGGGGATCGCATACTGGATAAACGAGCATTTCAGGCTTGAAGGCGATAAGAAAGTACATAAGGATCATCCACTTGTTAAGGAGCTGAAAGCGTGGGTGGACACCATGTACGAGGGAGGCAGAACCACCAGCCTTTCCACAGGAGAAATAGAAGCTAAGCTAAAGGAATCTGAGGAATGGAGGAAGCTCATAAATGATTGATTATAAGAATACATCCCTTGCAAATCAGGTATTTGCATTGATTGAAAAAAATATTTTGACCGGGGTATATCCGGCAGGGGAGCTGATCACAGAGCCTAAACTTTCAACGGAACTTGGTGTCAGCAGGACACCGGTGAGGGAGGCTCTTACAAGACTGGAAGCCGAAAGACTTATAAAACAAACCGCCAGCGGTATGCTGGTGCTGGGAATATCCCCAAAGGATGTTGACGAAATGTACGCAGTAAAAAAGGCGATTGAACCTTACGCTACCGTACTTGCGATACAGCATATGACGGAGGAGGATATCACGCACCTCAAAGAAATTATCGAAGAGCAGGAATTTTATGTAACAAAGGGCAACGCCGAAAAAATCAAGGATTTGGATACGGAATTTCACGATGTGATCTACGAAGCCAGCGGCAGCCCGACCTTTGCGTCAATTCTCTCGCCCCTGCATCACAAGCTGATGAAATTCAGAAAGGTTTCCCTGCAATTCAGCGACAGAAGCACCCAGTCGGTGGAGGAGCACAAGAAAATCTTCGCGGCAATCGAGGCAAAGGATGAGGATGCAGCAAAGGCACTTATGCTGGAGCACATAAACAACGCATATATCAATATCAAGGGAGGCATGTAAGATGGGACTTACCATAGCGCAGAAAATCATAAAAGAACATTTAATCAGCGGTGAAATGACCGTTGGCAGCGAAATTGCAATCAGAATCGACCAGACTCTTACCCAGGACGCTACGGGAACCATGGCATATCTGGAATTTGAAACCATGGGAGTGCCCCGGGTAAAGACGGAGCTTTCGGTGGCATACATAGACCACAACACTTTGCAGTCGGGCTTTGAGAACGCCGATGACCACAGATTTATTCAGTCAATGGCAAAGAAGCACGGACTGTATTTCAGCAGACCAGGCAACGGAATCTGCCATCAGGTTCATCTTGAACGCTTCGGAAAACCGGGAAAAACTCTCATAGGCTCAGACAGCCACACTCCTACCGGCGGCGGTATCGGAATGCTTGCCATGGGTGCAGGGGGCCTTGATGTTGCGGTTGCCATGGGAGGAGGTGCTTATTACATCACCATGCCGAAGATGATCAAGGTAAATCTCACGGGAAAGCTGAATGATTTTGTTACAGCAAAGGATATCAGCCTTGAAATTCTCAGAATTCTCAGCGTAAAGGGCGGAGTCGGCACCATCATCGAATGGGGCGGAGAGGGAATCAAGAGTCTTTCTGTACCCGAAAGAGCGACAATTACCAACATGGGCGCCGAGCTTGGTGCCACAACTTCGATTTTCCCATCGGATGAAGTAACCTACGAATTTTTGAAATCAGAGGGCAGAGAAGCGGATTTCACACCGCTTGCCAGCGACGAAGACGCGGTTTACGATAAAGTTGTTAATATAAATCTTTCGGAACTTAAGCCGATGATAGCCTGTCCACACAGTCCGGACAATGTAGTGGCGGTGGAAACCCTGAAAGGAACCAAGGTGGATCAGGTTTGCATCGGATCATGCACCAACTCTTCACTTTACGATATGCTTAAAGTCGCTGCGCTGCTGAAAGGCAAGACCATTTCGCCGGATGTGAGCCTTTCGGTTTCACCGGGTTCAAAGCAGGTGCTTTCAATGCTGGCGGACTGCGGCGCTTTGGCGGATATCCTGGCAAGCGGGGCGAGGGTGCTGGAATGTGCCTGCGGGCCGTGTATCGGAATGGGCTTTTCGCCGAATTCCGGCGGCGTATCCCTGAGAACCTTCAACAGAAATTTCGAGGGTCGTTCCGGAACAAAGGACGCGAAGGTTTTCTTAGTGTCACCTGAAACAGCGGTGGCCGCGGCCCTGACAGGGGAGATTACGGATCCGAGGCTTCTGGGAGAGATGCCGAAGGTTGAAATGCCGGAGAAATTCAAGATTGACGACAGCGCCATCCTTGCGCCGGCTCCAGTTTCTGCGGCGGACTCGGTGGAAATCCTCAGAGGTCCGAATATCAAGCCGTTCCCGGACAGCAAGCCGCAGGAAGACGAGCTTACCGCGGCAGTTTCCCTGAAAGTAGGGGACAATATTACCACAGACCACATCATGCCGGCAGGGGCGAAGATCCTGCCTTATCGCTCGAACATTCCGCACCTCTCGCAGTATTGCTTTGAGGTATGCGACCGTGAATTCCCGGAAAGAGCAAAAAAGCTGGGAATAAGCTTAATTGTCGGCGGAAATAACTACGGACAGGGCTCCTCCAGAGAGCACGCGGCGCTGGTACCTCTTTATCTGGGAGTAAGAGCGGTTATCGCTAAGAGCTTTGCCAGAATCCATGCTGCGAACCTGATAAACGCAGGAATCATGCCCCTGACCTTTGAAAATCCAGAGGATTACGAAAAAATCTCTCAGGAGGACGAAATCAGAATTTCCAATGTATTTGACGGTATGGAAAAGGGCAAAATGATCCTCGAAGATCTTACTACGGGTGAAAAAATATCCCTCGTATGCAGCTTTACCGAAAGACAGAAGGCGATTTTGAAAGACGGCGGGCTGCTGAAATATGTCGGAAAGGGCGGAAATTAGAATGAACGGAATAAATGAAAGCACGGACAAAGAATTATGCATAAAAGAAGCCTCGGCGAAGTTTGAGGAACTTCTGCGGGAGCAGATAAAGCGCGCCGAGGACATGAAAAATGCCGCAAAGCCAAAGGATTTTGCCACATTGTCACAGATTACCATCGGACTTTGCGGAGGGGACGGAATCGGCCCTATTATCATGGCGGAGGCCAAAAAACTGCTGGAAACTCTCCTTGACGCGGAAATTGCAGAGGGCAAGGTGGTTTTGAAAGAAATCGAAGGCCTCACCCTGGAAAATCGAATTGCCTGCGGGAAAGCGGTTCCAGATGATGTGATGGAAGAAATCAAGGCCTGCGATGTGATTCTCAAAGGACCTACCACCACTCCAAAGGGCGGAAGCATGGGCAGTGCCAATGTAACCCTTAGAAGCGCCCTTGATTTGTATGCCAAT
>CAVJCN010000170.1:0-4862 GCA_963647945.1 Absicoccus sp.
ACCGTTATCCGGGAAAGATTGCCATAGGTTGAAGTTGTTGCCTCATGCTCTATCTTAATGAAAGTTCCGAATTCCTTACTTATCCCTGATGACATGACTCTTCCTGCGTTCGTAGCGTAGACGCAGCGCACTTTCGCGTTTGAGTCCTCGTCTATGGGCTTGCTGTATTCTCCCAGCTTATTTGCCTGTACAATGGCAGATGAAATTACAGCGGGGGTTTCCTTCGCCTTTTCCAGCAGCTTGGCGCAGGTCGACTTTATTTCAGCTTCCGAGTAATTCTTTTCAAACTGCTCTTTTGCGGCGTTTTTTATTCCGTCAAATCCTTTAATGTCAAAAGTGCTACCTGCCTTTGCAAGGGTAAAAATAATGCAACATATTATTACCTGCAAAAAAATTTTTTCCTTGTACCTCATGCTATTCCTCCATACATATCCTATGGTATTGTATGAAGAAATCCCGCAAAAAAACACCGCGCATTGCGGTGTTTCTGCTTAAAATTCGTCCCAGTATTCAAGATCATAGTCTTCAATCCTGATAATATCTCCTTCTTCAAGTCCAAGCTCCTTGAGCCGGTCGATAGCTCCCCGCTTTTCGATATATTTGTAAAGGTAGCGAAGTGAGCCCATATCATTGAAATTCGTGGACTTAAATATCTTTGAAAGCTGCTTGCCGCTGAGGGTATAAACATTTTCATCTTCTTCGTATCCGCAGATAATATCCCGGTATGTAGGGTCATTATCCTCCGCCTCAAAGTCGAAAAGTTCCGTTTCACACTCTTCTTCCGAAACCGGCTCATGTTCAATACGAGTCAGCTCCTTAAGCGCCGCCCCCAGTATTTCTTCAACACCAAGATTAAGAGGTGCCGACATAGGGAAAACTCTATACCCTAAGTTTTCAACATATTTCTTAAATTCAAGATACTGAGGATCGTCTTCATCGATCATGTCGATCTTGTTAGCGGCAACAAGCTGTGGCTTTTTGAGAATCCGCGGGCTGTATGCCGCGAGTTCTTTGTTTATCTTATCAAAATCCTCTATGGGATTACGGCCTTCGCTGCCTGAAACATCCACAACATGAATCAAAACTTTGGTTCGCTCAATATGTTTGAGGAATTTAAAGCCCATCCCAAGACCTTCGCTGGCTCCCTCGATGATTCCCGCGATATCCGCCATTACAAAACTGCTGTCATATATATTTACCACTCCCAGATTCGGGTCGATGGTAGTAAAATGGTAGTTTGCAATCTTTGGCCGGGCGCTGGTGGCAACCGCAAGGAGCGAAGATTTTCCCACATTAGGAAAGCCCACAAGCCCCACATCGGCGATTAATTTAAGTTCAAGGATCACATTTCGTTCCTTGGCTGCGCCTCCGGCTTCCGCAAAGTTCGGTGCCTGTCTGACGGAATTTTTGAAGTTGGTGTTGCCCTTTCCGCCTTTGCCGCCCTTTGCCGCAACGAAGGAATCCCCATCTTCTGTTAAATCTTTCATCACAAGGCCGCTTGCCTCATCGATGATGATCGTACCCATCGGCACCTTTATTACCAAATCTTCGCCGGATTTGCCGAATCTTTTCTTTTTCATACCGTTTTCTCCGGCTTCGGCTTCGTATTTTTTCTTGTATTTAAAGTCCATAAGCGTTCGGAGATTTCTGTCGGCCATGAATATAACATCGCCGCCCTTGCCGCCGTCGCCGCCGTCGGGCCCGCCCTCCGGCACATAAGGCTCCCGCCTGAATGTTACGGCTCCGTCGCCGCCCTTGCCGGATTTTATATAGATTTTGGCTCTGTCTACGAACATAGAACCCTCCTTATTTTATCTGTGAAAAAAGACCCTGTGCAAAATTGTACAGGGTCTGAAAATCTAATTAAGCTTCTTTTGAATAAACGCTAACCTGTTTTCTGGTTTTGTCTTTTCTTTCAAACTTAACTGCTCCGTCGATCTTTGCGAACAAAGTGTCATCACCGCCGATACCAACATTGTTGCCCGGGTGGAACTTTGTTCCTCTCTGTCTTACAAGAATGCTGCCTGCGCTAACGAACTGACCGTCGCCGGCTTTAAGTCCAAGACGCTTGGACTCGGAATCACGACCGTTCTTAGAGCTACCTACACCTTTTTTACTTGCCATAAAAAGTACCTCCTAACCGTATAAGATAAATTACTTTAATGCTTCTTCAATAGCTTCGATGATTACAGCCTTTGTAGCCTTTTCATCGATAGCGATATTGTTTTCTTTAGCAAAAGCAATCAATTCGTCTTTTTTCATTGAAGCAGAAACCTTCTTTGCAGGTTTTTCTTCTGCTTTTTCTTCAACTACAGCCTTAGCTTCTGCTTTTTTAACTTCTTCTGCCTTTGGAGCGGCTTTCTTATGAGCTTCGCCTGTCAGGCTCTCGATCTTAACCATTGTGTATGGCTGTCTGTGACCCTGTTTCTTTCTGTAGTCCTTTTTTGCCTTGTACTTGAAGATAATAACCTTCTGACCTTTTCCGTTTTCTACCACCGTACCTGTTACGGCAGCATCCAGGTAAGGTGTGCCCACTTTGACATCCTTGCCTTCTCCCAATACGAGTACCTTATCGAAAGTAACGACCTGACCTGCTTCAACATTTAATTTTTCAACAGTGATAACATCGCCTTCCTGCACTCTGTACTGCTTTCCACCAGTTTCAATTACTGCGTACATTAATATTTATCCTCCTCTATCCAGTCTCGCCATTGCGGGTGCCCGAACCTAATTCAGAACTTAAATAACCCGGTCTGCGCGGCTCAACTCAGTTATATTATCATGCAAGCCTCTAAAAGTCAAGTATTATTCACAAAAAAGTTGATTAACTGAAATGGAATTTGACTATTCTATGATCACGCCGTCTTCGTCAACAAATAAATCCATGATTTCGGATATGTCTTCCTCCGGAATTTCCGGTTCCTTTTCTTCCTTGCCGTCATTTTTAAGCTGGTCGAGAAGTTTACCCTCCAGTTTATCTATAATTTCCGGATGTTCTTTGAGATAATTCTTTACATTCTCTCTTCCCTGTCCTATCCTGTTGCCTTCAAAGCTGTACCATGCGCCGGCCTTTTCAATGAATTTTGCCTCTACCGCGCAGTCAAGAATATCTCCGGCTTTGGAAATACCCTCGCCGTACATGATATCAAACTCTGCCTGCTTGAAAGGCGGTGCTACCTTGTTCTTTACCACCTTAACTCTGGTTCTGTTGCCGACTACGCCGTCACCGGATTTGATGCTTTCGATCCTTCTTACATCAAGGCGCATGGAGGAATAGAATTTCAGCGCTCTGCCGCCGGTGGTAACTTCCGGATTACCGAACATAACACCGACTTTTTCTCTAAGCTGGTTGATGAATATAACGCAGGTGTTGGACTTGTTGACCGTACCTGTAATCTTTCTGAGTGCCTGTGACATGAGTCTTGCCTGAAGCCCCACATGGGAATCGCCCATTTCACCCTGTATTTCCGCCTTTGGTACAAGGGCGGCAACGGAGTCTATAACCACTACATCGAGGGCACCGCTTCTGACAAGCATATCGCAGATCTCAAGTGCCTGTTCGCCGGTGTCCGGCTGGGATACCAGAAGTTCCCCTACATCCACTCCCAAATTCTTTGCATATATAGGATCAAGAGCGTGCTCTGCGTCTATAAATGCAGCCTTGCCCCCTGCTTTTTGGGTTTCCGCTATAATATGCAGTGTGAGAGTCGTCTTACCTGATGACTCGGGCCCGAAAATCTCAACAATTCTTCCCTTAGGCACTCCCCCGATTCCGGTGGCGATGTCAAGGCTGATAGAACCTGTTGAAATTGCGCCGATATTCATGTGGGCGGTATCATCGCCCAGTTTCATAATGGCGCCCTTGCCAAACTGCTTCTGTATCTGCGCCATTGCGGCTTCTAATGCTTTATCTTTTTCGCTCTTTGTGTTGTTTACGCTCATTTTCTGTCCCTCCGAAATAGAACATTTGTTCTCCATGTTCTTATCTTATACTATTTTGTTCTTCAGGTCAAGTCTTTTTTTGATTTTATAATTATATGGTATTTATTTACATAATACCTGTGCTGCATATATTTGTCAAGTAAAATATGTAAAATATGCCGCTTTTCTTCAGCGACTTTTCGTTATTTAAATAAGTCATCTATACTGCAACCGATTACTTTTTCGATTTCCTCCAGCAGACGCTGCATTTTTGCTTTGTTTTCCATGATTGTATCAAAATCAAGTATTCCGTGTTCCTTTGCTTTGTCAACAATATAATCGAAGCGTTCGTCAATTCCCACATACTTGTCCTCTTTTACAAGGCGATCTCCCAGACAAACCATATCGGCTTCGGTGATCTTATCCAGCGGACTATATTCTCCCGGATTCATGTGAACCCTTACGATTGCAGCTTCATCGTAATATCCCATTTCCCTTAGTTTATCAGCCATAACATCCCAATGCCTGTCAAAGGTTCTTGCGGCATCATGGACAAGTCCCGCGCCTCGTATTAAATCAAGATCCAGTTTAAAGCCGTGCTCATTCAAAGCTGTGGCGATTGTTGCCCCACAGTCTGCCACCGCCCGGCAATGTGCCCGCACCCGATCCGGCGTGTCAAATTCTTTATAAATTTCCTCGACTTTTTCCGCGGTAATTCTCTTATTTCTGATGCGTTTGTAAATTTCGTTGAGCATAACAAGAAGCATATAATTTCGGTTGTATTTCCGGGAAACATTTCTGTGCTTTGTCTTTATCACCTCCGTCTTGCCCTCATAGCAGATGCCGATATATGCTAGCCCCGCCGGCCTTGCCTCGTCAATATCTTCCGGGCCTGCTATGCCGGTTATGGAAATGCATATGTCGGAGCCGGTCTTTTTTCG
>CAVJCN010000171.1:0-4850 GCA_963647945.1 Absicoccus sp.
GACATAAACTCTGCGGCTCCCTTTGCATAGCCCCTTGCAAACTCACCGACGGCTATCACCCGGTCGATACCCGCTTTGCCTGCATATCTTCCCACTTCTTCGTGGGCTGCCCCGGTTTCGCCTCCCAGCTCGTACATATCCCCTATGATGGCGATTTTCCGCTTTCCCTCGGTGTTGGCAAGGGTGGTGATGGCAGACATGACAGAAGCCGGGCAGGCATTATATGTGTCATCTATAACCTTTATATCGGCTTTTTCTTTTATATTCAGCCGTTTTTCGGTAAGCTGGGCTTCGGAAAGCCCTCTGACGGAGGTTTCTATATCTATTCCCATCTTCTCCCCGGCTGCAATGGCAAGGGTCGCATTAAAGGCATTGTGAGCCCCCGGAACGGCAAGCTCCACCCTATAGATTTTATCATTATGGTTTAAAGTGTATTTTATACCTTTATCGCCAAAATCGCAAATGTCAGTTACAATATATTCGTTTTGGCTGCCGCTTCCCACCGTTACCAGTTTATATTTACCTGCCACATTTTCCCTGGAAAGCAGGTCGCAGTCTTGATTTACAATAAGCGTGCAATTCTCGTCAAAGCAAGAAGTTACTTCCATTTTTGCCTTGAGTATGCCTTCTCTGGTTCCCAGGTTTTCGATATGGGAGATCCCGATGTTTGTTATCAGCGCTATATCGGGCCTTGCAATATGGGCGAGAGTTTCGATCTGTCCGAAATTGTCCATTCCCATTTCCAGCACGGCGGCCTCCGTATCCGGCGGAAATTCCAGTATGCTAAGCGGCAAACCGAACCAGTTGTTGAAGTTTTTGATATTTCTTCCTGTTTTATATTTCATGGAAGCAATGTAATACATCATATCCCGGGTGCTGGTTTTCCCCACGCTGCCTGTAACCGCAACCTTGTGTTTAACAGGCAAGGTTCCCAGGTAATACGCCGCTAAATCCTGTAAAGCCTTTGTTGTATTTTCTACCAGGATAACATCAGGCTTTGCCCCCTCTGCCGGTAGAATCTCCTTCGGAAGCTTCTCTGGTTTTGAAAGAATGACCGAACCGCATCCCCGCTCAAACACCTGGGCAAGATAGTCGTGGCCGTCGTTGTTTTCCCCTATAAGGGGGAAGAACAGATCCCCGGGCTTTGCAAGCCTTGAATCGGTGCATATTTTAACTACGGAATTTTCTGCGTTTCCGCTGATTAATTTACCTTTTACCGCCGACAAAACTTCTGCGATCTTAAACTCTCTCATTTTTTCTCCCAATTATCTCCTCGATTACTTCTTTATCATCAAAATGTATCCTGCGGCCCGAAATAATCTGGTAGGTTTCGTGGCCTTTGCCGCATACCGCTATAATGTCGCCTGTTTGCGCCTGGCCGATCACCCACTCCAGTGCCTGTTTTCTGTCCTCAATTATAACATACTCTCCGGCGGTCTTTGAAACAGCTTCTTCAATTTCACCTATTATTTTCTCCGGCGGTTCTCCTCTCGGATTGTCCGAGGTTATCACAGTAAGGTCTGCGTAGGTTCCCGCCGCAAGGCCCATTTCGCTCCTACGCTTATGATCCCGCTCGCCTCCGCAGCCGAACACCGCAATAAGCCTTTTCGGCTCATATTCCCTCATCGCTCGGAGTAGGCTTTCCAGGGCGATTCCGTTGTGGGCGTAATCCAAGAGAACGGTATAGTCTGAGCCGGTAGGCACTAACTCCGCCCGACCTCTTATCTTTATGTTCTCAAGGGCCGCCGCCATGGCGGCATATTCGACTCCCAGAACCTTTGCGCAGCTCATGGCAGCCAAGGCGTTGTAAATATTGAATCTGCCGGGCAGAGGCAATCTTATCCTTTCCCCCTGAAAAACAAATTCGGTTCCCAGTAAATATCCGTCGCGGAAAATGCGGATATCCTTTACCTGTTTCATACTGTAAAAAACCTTTCTTTCCGCCGGGAAGTTGCCTACCGCCGGGAAATTGCCTTTCAAATTTCCCTGTAAATTTTCTTCCATGTAAGCCGAATATTCGCTGTCCCCGTTGAGAACCGCCACTGCGGACCGGCTAAAAAGCCGGCCCTTACATTCCGCATATTCTTCAAAATTCCTGTGTTCACCCGGGCCGATGTGATCCGGGCTAAGGTTTGTAAATATCCCTATATCAAAACAAATTCCGTAGGTGCGGTGCTGCTTAAGCGCCTGGGATGAAACTTCCATAACCGCCGCCTTACAGCCATTATCTGCCATTTCTCTTAGCATTTGATAAATTTCCAAGGATTGGGGCGTGGTATTTTCAGCTTCCCTGTAATGTCCCTCAAAGCCCTGCTTAACGGTGCTGATTATCCCCGTCTTTATACCGGCGCTTTCCAGTATCGACTTCAGCATAAATGCCGTGCCGGTTTTTCCTTTGGTTCCGGTTATCCCGATCACCGAAAGGCTTTCATCCGGGCAGCCGAAAAAATTCTTGGCGGCTGTTCCGAGGGCTTTCCTTGCGTCATCGACCTTTATAACCGTTGCTGCATCCGGGAATTCCCCATCCCGGCGTTCAACCACGAATGTTTCCGCTTCTTTTTCCGCCGCCTCTTTTATGAAGTCGTGCCCGTCTGCCTTTTCTCCCTTGAATGCGAAAAAGACTGTGCCCGGGCTGATCTTATCCGAATGGTAACTCAAAGCCTTCGCTTCTTTATCCAAAGTTCCCCGGACTGTTTCAAAGTCTGTACCCTGCATTAAAGATTCAAGTTTCATGGCTTCTCCATTCTCTTTATTTTATTATTGAGCCTGATTTTTACTTATTTTGCATATTCTTCTGTTTTGCTATTTTTTCTACTCTTTATATACATATACAACGGAATTTTTCTTGACCTTTGTGCCCGCTTTCGGGTACTGGTCTACCACGGTGAAATTGTCATCGCTTTGGGCGGACTTAGGCCTGCTGTACTTCAGATCCTTTCCTCCGATTATACCCGCCGCTTCGCTAAATTCTTTGCCTACAACATTTGGTACCGTGGTATATCCGCTTTGAAGAAGTTTCTCCTCTTCTTCGCTGTATTCCGGCGTTACATTCAAGTATCTCAGAGCATCTGTGAGTATGCTCTTTGCAATCGGCGCTGCCACAATGGAGCCGTAGTATGAGCCCTTCGGACTGTCAACGATTACAAGTATTGAAATCTGCGGATCGTCCATAGGCGCCATGCCGATAAAGGAGCTGTAATAGTATTTTCCGTATTTTCCGGTTCCTGCGTCTATCTTGTTTGCCGTTCCCGTCTTGCCGCCTACCCGGTATCCGGCGATTCTTGCATTTCCGCCGCCGCCTTCGTCAACGACATATTGCATTATGCTTCTCATTTTTTTTGCGGTTGCCGAGGAAATTACCTTGCGTACAACCGTAGGTTCATATGACTCTACAATTTTTCCCTCGCTGTCGGTAAGGGCCTTTACATATCTCGGCTGCAAAAGCACTCCGTCATTTCCGATGGCGTTTACCGCGGTCAAAAGCTGAATCGGTGTCACCGAAATTCCCTGGCCGTAGCCGATGGTGGCAAGTTCTACGGGTCCTACATTTTCCAGGCTTTGAACGATGGCACCGGATTCTCCCGGGTAATCCACTCCGGTGGTTTCGGTAATCCCGTATAAGTCGAGATATTTATACAGCCTTGTCTTTCCCAGAAGCGCCGCAACCTTTGCCAAGGCCGGGTTGCAGGAATTTCCTATGGCCTCGCGTATAGTCTGGGTTCCGTGGGCTCCGCTGGTCCAGCAGTGAAGTCTTACCCCGGACACCGTAAAGCTGCCCGAACATTGAAAAGTAGAGTTGTCATTTATTACCTTTTCTTCTATTGCCGAGGATGAAGTTATCAGCTTAAATGTGGAACCCGGCTCGTATGTGTCGCTGACAAGGGGATTTCTCCAAAGGTTGAAAAGATATTTGTTCTTTTCTTCTGTCGTCATCTTTGCATATTTTTTTGCGTCCTTTGCAAGAGGCTCCGTGGCATCGTTAGGGTCATATCCCGGAGTGGTGGCGCTTGCCAAAATATCCCCGGTCTTCGGATCCATAACCAAACACATGATACGCTTCGCCTTGGTTTTTTCCATTCCCTCTTCGAGGGCTTTTTCCACATAATACTGAATCGCCTCATCGATGGTCATAATTACATTAAGTCCGTCCTGAGCCTCGTAATACTCTTCTGCGCCCTTTACAAGTTCATTCCCCACGCTGTCGGTATTCTTTATCCATCTTCCCGATATCCCGCTTAAATACTGGTCGTATTGCAGCTCAATACCGGTGCGGCCTGCGCCGTCATCGTTTACACTGCCCAAAACCTGTGACGCGAAATTGCCCAGCGGATAATATCTTTTTGTGTCTTCGGAAAGCTCTATGCCCGAAATGCTGAGTTTGCGCAGTTTATCGGCAGTATCTTTATCCAAATATTTCGCAAGTCTGACAAGAGCCTGATTCTTAGTCATGTTTTCGTAGATCTCGTCAGCGTCTTTATCCACAATCTCGGCGACAGACTGAGCAAATCCTTTGATTTCGGCTTCCGGTCTTGCTTCGCCATCCTTAAGTTTTATTTGAGAAGGTCTTGCCCACAGCGTGTAACAGGTGGTGCTGGTTGCCAGTTCCTTCCCGTTTCTGTCATATATTGTCCCCCGCTTTGCCTCTATGGGTGTGTCTTTGGTCTGCTGGTCAATCGCCTTTTGGCTTAATTCTTCGGCATCCACAACCTGTATCCATGCCACTCTGAACACAAGGGCAATCAAAAACAGGGCAATCAAGGCAAATCCCATTGCTATTCTTCTTTTGTTTTTTACAGTAACTTGTGCTCTCATGTTCCTCCTCAAACAGAAAGCCAGACCCTATGCTGGTA
>CAVJCN010000172.1:0-4848 GCA_963647945.1 Absicoccus sp.
GTATACTACGATGGTAAAATGTATATTACGAAAGAATTAGTTGCTGCGTTCTTTGATGTGGATGTTCGCACAATTGAACGCTATATAAGTGCAAATCTGGAAGAATTATCCGAGAATGGGTACGCTGTCCTCCGTGGGGTAAAGCTGAAGGCATTTATTGCAGCATATAATGAGCATTTTGCAACCGACATTAATGTCGGTCACAAAATCCGGGCTTTAAGTGTTTTCGATTTCAGAAGTTTTCTTAACATGGCGATGCTTTTGTCAGAGAGTGAAAATGCACGAATCCTGCGTCAGACGATGTTAGACATTGTTATTGACCTCGTAAATCAGAAAACCGGCGGCTCCACAAAGTTCATCAATCAGAGAGATAAGGATTTTATTGGCGCATTTCTCCAGGAGGAAAACTACCGACGCGAGTTTACAGATGCCTTGCGGGATTGCGTTGATATGGATAACTTCAAATATGCCATCTTTACTGATATGATTTATCAGAGTATCTTCAGAGAAAAATCCCGAGAATATCGCCAGGTGTTGAAGCTGAAAAGTAAGGAAAAAATTCGAGATACATTTTATACAGAAATTTTAGATTTGGTTGCTTCTTACGAGTGTGGGTTAGCTGCAATGATTCGGGAACAATCTCAGCAGTTGGGCAGAAAACTGACGAACTGGGAAGTAAATGATGTTTTTCATGCATTCGAGAATCTTCCCCTGTGGAAGCCATTGATTAACCGCGCCAGAACAAAGATGGCAAGCCGCGACCTTGCTTTGCGCGAAGCTTTTCACAAGCAGTTGGAAGAATATATCCAGCCCCTAGAAGAAAGCGAATACCAACGGTTTCTTGGCGCGGAAGCCGATCAGATCGAGCAACTGATGGTCGAAAATGCGGATGTGCTGAAGCGTTTGAAGGAGCGCAGTTAATATGGCAAAGTTCCATTACATTGATGCCGAAAAAGCCAAAGATATCCACTTACTGACAATTAAGCACAGTGGTGGTGGAGCAGAGGGAATACTGGACTTTGGGAAAATTGAAAGTGTTTTAACACACATACAAAATGATGATTATTATCCTACATTTGTGGACAAGCTAACTCATCTGTTTTTTTGCGTTTGCAAATTTCACGGCTTTGAGGATGGCAATAAACGCTTGGCAATTACCTTGTCAGTTCAATTCCTGCTGATTAATGGATATTTGGCTGTTGCACAGACATTCTTTAGGGAAACTGAAAATATAAGCTATCATGTAGCTGCAGGCCACATAGACAAAGAACTCCTGCATGATATTCTTGATAGTATCATGCGCGGTGACTTCAACGAAAACGAAGATGTAAAATTCAGATACTACACGGCAATAGCAGAAGGATGACTTTGAGCGATAGGTTACAATAAATTTCTGTTTTCAGAAGCGGGGCGGCGGTGTATAATATTTGGTGGAGTATATATCGGAGGTATATGAAATGAATGAAAAATCAAATGTAAAAAAAGTGATAGGCGTTGTATCGGGCAAAGGCGGCGTGGGAAAATCTTCCGTGACTTCCATGCTTGCGGTTGCAACCCAAAGATTAGGATATAAAGTGGCAATTTTGGATGCGGACATTACAGGGCCATCGATTCCGCAGGCTTTAGGAATCAAGGCAAAAGCCCAGGGGACAGACCAGGAAATTTTCCCGGTTGAGTCAAAGACCGGAATCAAGGCAATTTCGGTAAACTCACTTCTGGAAGATACGACGGATCCGGTAGTTTGGAGAGGCCCGGTGCTTTCCGGGGTGATTCAGCAATTCTGGGATAATGTTGTGTGGGGAGATATAGATGTGATGTATGTGGACATGCCTCCGGGAACCGGAGATGTGGCGCTGACCGTGTTCCAATCCCTGCCCCTTGACGGGATCGTAATTGTGACATCTCCGCAGCAGCTGGTGTCCATGATAGTGGAAAAGGCTGTAAAAATGGCGCAGCTTATGAGCGTCCCTGTCATAGGAATCGTTGAAAATATGTCCTTCTTCACCTGCCCTGACTGTGGCAAAAACCATAAAATCTTCGGGGACGGACATGTGAACGAGGTTGCCGCAAAGTATGAAATAGGAACAATTTCGGAGATTCCGATTAACAGGAAAATAGCGGCGGCCTGCGATAAAGGCATGATTGAGCTTTTCGAGGGCGACTGGCTGGACAACATGGTAAGCGCCTGCCTTGCTGCGGATAATCCGAACAAGCATGACGGTATGCCGGCACCGCCTGAGGGATGCACTCACGACTGTGGAAGCTGCGGCGTGGACGGCTGCGGAAGCCGCCGGTAGGCGGACGGCTGAGCGAGGGAAACCGGCAAGCCCAAGCGAAAATCATATGTCGATTAAAATATGCAAAATTCATCAAAAGCACACACACCGTGTGCTTTTTCGGTTTAAGATATGGTTGAAGTTAAGGGAAAGGAATTTTGGAAATGTTCGGCTATGTACTTGTGAATAAACCCGAATTGAAAATAAAAGAATTTGATGCATATAGAAGCTGGTATTGCGGCCTTTGCCGCGCCCTGAACAAACGCCACGGACTGGTGGGAAGGCTTACTTTGAACTACGACATGACATTTTTGATCATGATCTTGGCGGATCTGTACGATGAAAATCACGAATGTGACTGTAAGCGCTGCCTCATGCATCCCATGGAAAAACATTGTTCGGTGCAAACCGAGGCAACCGACTACTGCGCGGATATGTGCGTTTTGCTGGCATACTACAAATGTAAAGACGACTGGAAGGACGAGCACAGACTGAAATCCCGCCTTGCAATGGCACTTCTGTCGCGAAAAGCAAAGAGGGTGGCGGCGCAATATCCGGAGAAAGCCTCTTTCATCGAGAAAAAGATGAATATGCTTGATATAGTTGAAAATGCAAAGAACCTGCCCATTGACAAGGTTGCGAAGGTTTTCGGCGAAATCATGGCGGAGGTTTTCTTGTATCGGGAGGATTTTTGGAAGGACGACCTTTATAAGCTGGGATTTTATCTGGGCAAATTCATATATATGCTGGACGCCTACGAGGATGTCGAAAAAGATATCAAGACCGGGGACTATAACCCATTTAAAGAGCTTTACGGTAAACCGGGCTTTGACGATCAGGTGCTTAACCTGCTCTTGCTGATGATAGGCGAGGCAACCGATGCTTTTGAGCGACTGCCCCTTGTGGAAAACACGGAAATTTTGAGAAATATTTTGTACTCAGGAGTTTGGGTACGCTACGGCAGGACCAAGGCCGGTAAAATAGAAGAAAGCGAGAAAAAATAGTTCATGGATCCATACAAAGTGCTGGGCGTTTCCTATGACGCCACCGAGGAGGAAATTAAAAAAGCATACAGAGCTCTTAGCCGCAAATACCATCCGGACGCAAATGTGGGCAAGCCGAACCAAAAGGAGCTGGAGGAAAAGTTCAAAGAGGTTCAGCAGGCATATAGCATGGTTATGGATCAGAAACAGGGAAAAGCTACGGCCCAGCAGGGCTTCGGAACCAGGGACTCCGGCGGCGGATTCGGGGGCTTTGGTGGATTTGGCGGTTTCGGCGGCCCTTTCGGGGGCTTCGGGGATTTCGGGGCTTACGGAACAGGCGGCAGTTCCCAGAGAGATGCCGGGAGCTCCAAGGACGAACAGTATATGCGCGCCGCCCTGAACTATATCCAGAACGGCTATTATCGCGAAGGGCTGAATGTGCTTGAAGAGGTCACTGACCGCCGAGGAAACTGGTACTATTACAGTGCAATCGCTAATTATAGGGTGGGAAACAATGCCATCGCTCTCGATCATGCAAAAACCGCCTGTGCTTTTGAGCCGGACAACCCATATTACAGATCTTTGCTAAGCAGTCTAACCGGCGGCGAGGACAGATATCAGAGGCGCAGCGCAAATTACGGCGGAAATCCTTCCATGCAGGGCAATAATTATTGTATGCAGGCCTGCGCGACATTGGCTTGTATGAGCGTGTTCTGCGGCGGAGGGGGCTATATGGGTTTGCCGATCATTTGCTGCATATAGACATATTGTTTAAAAAAGTTGGCGCTTTTGACATCGCTGCTTGGCAGTGTGACTTAAGAAAAGTTCCGGCTTTTTTCGATTTTTGCACTGCCCCCTTGACAAACCCGTAGGGGGGGGGGGTATCATAAAGGATAGAGAAAATTTTTTGCGCCTGCCGAATTCCAGCAGTTTCAAAGGTTTCGGCGAAGGCACCCGCCCGCAAAAGGTAGACATCCATATCCTAATAGCGCACACGGAGTGTAAGGGGCACAAGAAACAAGAAATAAGACATATTTTAAAGGGGGAAGATGAAAAAATGAAAAAGTTTTTTGCAATTATTATGAGCGTGCTCATGATTGCTTGTTTTATGCCGACTATGGCATTCGCAGCGGACGGCAGTGTCAGCAATGAAACTGAACTGGTAAATGCGATTAACAATGCGAAAGACGGTGACACGATAACGCTGCTTGATAACATCGAGATTGGTTCAACATACAGTGTTGAAAATCGCTTGCAAGTCGAAGCTAACAATGTGACCATTGACCTTAACGAGCATACGCTGACGGTTCCGAACCATACACTTACGCTTACGGGTCAAAATATTACCTTAAAGAATGGTAAAATAATTGCAACAACGACCATCGACGAACAGCCCTATGGTAGCTACGCGGTTGCAGCAACCGGAACAGGAACCAAGATTGACCATGTGACCATGACCGGCGGTGTGAGCGCAACAGGTTATCTGCCGGACGACTATCCATATAACAATGATGCTTCGGTAACCATAACTAACTGCACTATCAAAGCAGGAAAATTTTATGCTGTCTGCGCACAGGGCCATGCAGATG
>CAVJCN010000173.1:0-4842 GCA_963647945.1 Absicoccus sp.
ATGCTCATCATCGGCGGCAGAGAAAGCTCCAACACGCGAAAATTATTTGAAATTTCAGAAAAAAAGTGCAAAAAAACTTTTTTTGCCGAAAAAATCGAAGATTTGCCGTTGCACGAGCTTGCAGGATATGATAAAATAGGCATTGCAGCGGGTGCCTCGACGCCCGAATGCGTAATTAAGGAGGTTATTGCTACCATGATTGAAAAAAATGAAATGAGCATGGAAGAACTGCTTGCTACCGAAGCATATGATTTAGACGGAGCCATGAGACTTCCAAGACTCAACGAAGTTGTTAACGGAACGGTACATCAGGTTACTGAAAATGGAGTCATCGTTGACATGGGTTGTAAAAAAGACGGAATTATTCCGAAAGAAGAAGTAACATTGGAAGGAGACCAGAAGTTAACTGACTTATTCAAGGCTGGCGATGAAATCCAGGCTAAAGTAGTTAAGACTGATGACGGTGAAGGCGTTATTACACTTTCCAAAAAGAAGCTGGAAGTTAACGAACACTGGAACGAAATCAATGAAGCTCTCGAAAACAAGACAACTATTACCGTTAAGATCACCAGACAGGTGAAGGGCGGAGTTATCGCAGCTTACAAGGAAGTTTCCGGATTCATTCCTCTTTCCCAGCTTTCGGACAAGTATGTTGAAAACGCAGACGAGTTCATCGGCAAAGAATTAGATGTAAAGGTTATAAGAGTTGACCTTAAGAGAGGAAGAACCGTTTTCTCCCACAAAGTTATTTTGGAAGAAGAAAAGAAGAAACAGATCGAAGCGGTTTGGAGCAGTCTTAATGTCGGCGATGTAGTTGAGGGTACCGTAATGAGATTCACCGACTACGGTGCATTCGTAGACCTTGGCGGAATTGACGGACTTCTTCATATTTCCGAGATTTCTTGGGGTAAGCTCAAACACCCGCAGGAAGTTCTTCAAATCGGCGACAGAGTTAAGGTTAAGATTTTGTCCATGAACGAAGAAAAGGGCAAGATTTCCCTGGGACTTAAGCAGACCACACCGGAACCTTGGTCGGTAATCAACGAGAAGTATCATATCGGAGAAATCGTAACCGGTAAAGTGGTACAGATCAAGGAATACGGTGCATTCGTTGAACTTGAACCGGGTCTTGACGGACTTGTACATATTTCCGAAGTGGCTCACAAGAGAGTAAACGATATCGCAGAAGAGCTTACCTTGGGACAGACTGTGGAAGCCAAGATTCTCGACATCGACACGGAAAGAAAGAGAATCAGCCTCAGCATCAAGCAGGCAACTGAAATGCCTGTAGCAGAGGAAGCGTCCGAAGAATACGATGAAGCTGACGAAGAGGACGAAGAATAATTTAAAAAGAAGAGCCTACAAATGCGGCTTTGTGAAAAGGAGCGAGTAATCGCTCCTTTTTTGAAGTATGACGGGGGTTAGATGAGAATATGAAAAAGAAGAAAACATTTCACGGGGGCGCTGCCGCAAGCGGAAAAATCGGCGGCCCGAGCAGAGAAATCATAACGGGGACAATCGAAAAACATCCCAGAGGCTTCGGCTTTGTAAGACAAGAAGAAGGCGGGGATATATTTATCGGCAGGAATAATATGCTGGGAGCCATGAGCGGCGACCTGGTGGAGGCGGATTTGCTGCCGCCCTATCTTTGGACGCGCTCAAAGGAGGGGATCGTAACCAAAATCCTGCAAAGGAACACAGAAGAAGTGGTGGGAACCTTCCGGAAAAACAAAAGATTCGGTTTCGTAGTAGCCGATGACAAAAAGATACAGGACGATATTTTTATAAAAAAAGACTTTTTCCGAGGGGCCCAAAACGGCGATAAGGTGGTGGCAAAGATTACCAGGTATCCCGACAAGGTTAACAGTGCCGAAGGGAAGATTACGGAAATAATCGCGGGAAAGGGACAGGTCGGAAGCGAGGTACTTTCGATGATCCGAGGGGCAGGACTTTTTGAAACTTTCCCGAGCCGCTGCAACGCAGAGGCAAAGGCGCGCTCAAAGGAAGAAATCGGCGAAGAGATCCTTGCGGGAAGGATGGATTTAAGAAAGAAAAATATAATTACCATCGACGGCCCTACGGCAAAAGACTTGGATGATGCAATTTCCATTGAGATATCCGAGAAAGGAAATTACATTTTAGGGGTACATATTGCCGATGTGAGCCACTTTGTGGAGGAGGACGGATATCTTGACCGTGAGGCGCTAAAACGAGGCACAAGCGTGTATTTACTTAACCGCGTGGTTCCCATGCTTCCGAAGGTATTGTCCAACGGCGTGTGCAGCCTAAACCCGGGAGAGGACAGGCTGACCCTTTCATGCTTTATGGAAATTGACAGAAAGGGCACCGTTATTTCCCATGAAATATGCGAATCGGTTATTTGCTCAAAGGCGCGGATGGTATATGATGATGTTTCGGATTTACTGGAAAGCGAGGCTTTTGAAGAAGCAAACAAGTCAGAAAAACTCAGGATTGAAGGGCTGCGGCAAAAATACGATTTTCTGCAGGAAGATCTGCGGAAAATGGCGGAGCTTGCGGCGATACTCAGGCACAAACGCAAAGGAAACGGAAGCCTGGATTTTGACATACCGGAAGCCGAAATTATCCTGGATGCCGAGGAAAACCCCGTGGAAATACGCCCTGCCCGGCGGAGGAGCGCAAACCGTATGATAGAAGAATTTATGCTGGTGGCAAACGAAACCGTTGCGGAACATTTTTACTGGATGCAGTACCCTTTCCTGTACCGGGTTCACGAAAAGCCGGAGCCTGAAAAAATGGTGGAACTTAAGGCATATCTCATGAATTTCGGCATACATCTCAAAGGCAGCGCGGACAATATCAATCCCAAGACCCTTGCGGACATAATTTCCAAAATAGAGGAGGAGCCGTATGAGGCGGTAGTCAATCGGGTGATGCTCAGAACCATGAAAAAAGCATATTACAGTACGGAGTGTGAGGGGCATTTCGGACTTGCCTTCCGCTATTATTGCCATTTCACCTCGCCTATCCGCCGTTACCCCGACTTATTTATTCATCGGGTGATAAAAAAAGCGGTGAGGGGACAGATGACCGAGGCAAAACTCCGAAAATACAGGGCCGACGCTTTAAACGCGGCGGAAATTTCCTCCCGAACCGAAAGAAAGGCGCAGGAACTTGAGAGGGAGGTGGACAAATTTAAAAAATGTCAATTTATGTTAAATCATATCGGAGAAGAATTTGACGGAATCGTCAGCGGAGTCACCGATTTCGGAGTTTATACGGAACTTGCCAACACCGTTGAGGGTATGACCTTCGCCCGTGAACTTAACCGCCCCTATCAGCTGGGGGAGAAGGTACGGATTCGGGTTTTGGACGCAAGACCCGCGGAACGGCAGATCGACTTTCAAATATTGGAAAATGCCGGGTCTACACCTCGGAAATAATCGAGCCGATGTCCGTCAGGGGATAATCCTTGAAATATACCCAGGAGAGCCCGCGGGATTCGATGAAGGAACAAATTTCGGCAAAATCGGGATGAACCGACAGGTTGCCGTTAAATAGGATCTCGCGACCGATCCTCCCGCTTGCGCCTCCCAGAAAGCCGTAGGAATATCCCGGCAGCAGCACATGGCCGGGCCGAACCTTCAGCACGGACAGTCCTGCTGAAAGACAGGGCTTTTCGATGCCGGCATCGGAGGTTATAATAGAATTTTCATCGACACAGACAATATTGCACTTTGCATACCCCTGTGGAACGGAAAGAGGAAGTAGGGGCTTTTTTTCGCTTAGGCACCCGGAAGCCCTCATGCCCCCGGCAGCCACCCGGTCACAATGCCCGGCATATTGAGAAACAGCCGAAAGAAGCTCCGGAGCGGTGTATTTGAGATTATGTATAAAGTATCGCCCGGTGCAGCACCCGTTGTACAAAATATCCCCGGGATAGGCGGGGCCGAGAGCCGAAGGGTTGCCGCGAAAGACGGGAGCCTCATCATCGCAGCCCAGCTTGCACATGATCATATCCGGATGGTAGGCGATGGGTTCGGGGACAGATAAAATTTCCTCGGTGAAACAAATCTCAAAGCCCTTGAATTTCAGATATTCAATTAACGGTGCGCCGGCAAGAGGCGAAATGTAAACTTTTTTCATATAATTTCCACCTTATTTGAAAGTTCATATATGATGTGTCCGATTTCGGCGATGAAAACCCGCTTTTTTGCCAGGTCTTTGAGAGAAAGAATCCCTGCAAGTTTGCCGTTTTCCAAGACCGGCAGCCTGCGAATGCCCTTTTGCGACATAAGCAGTGCGGCATCATGAATGTCAGCTTTCACATCTACGCAAAAAACATCCCGGGTCATAACGGATTGCACCCCACGGGTTTCAAGCTCCTTGCAGCCTAAAGAATCCGTACGCATGAGAATATCCCGGTCGGTAATTACTCCCAGTATGTGCTTTTGAATGTCGCATACCGGAACAATTCCGGTGTCCTCGCCCCGCATGATCTTAACGGCAGTATCAATCGTATCATCGGGCATAACAAAGGAAACCGATGCAGTCATTAAATCCTTCACAAGCATAACGCAAGCCTCCCTTTAATATCTTTCAAATAATATCTTTCAAAAAAATGAGATTTTTATTCCTGCCCGCGAGATGTTTTATTTATATCCCCTTGACTTTAAACATTTTTAAATACTTAAAAATATTTTAGATGTTTTTTACCCGGTCAAGGCTCCAGAAAGTTTTCGTAAAAAGGAGTAAAAGCGCATATATTTCCAGCCTTCCTGCGATCATTAAAAATGACAGGAATATATGTGAAAAAGAGTTAAATATACCAAAGTTTCCGCTGGCACCCACAGTCCCAAGGGC
>CAVJCN010000174.1:0-4842 GCA_963647945.1 Absicoccus sp.
AGAGGTTTCGGATCATAGAAAAGACGCCGCTGTTCCATGCCAGCGGCGTCTGTCCCACTTCACCGGCGATCTCGCCTACTTTGGTATTGACCGTATCGAACATGCCCGACAGGTTTCCCGTGATCCCCTCGATGAGCAGCCCTCGGAGCCATTCATCGAGTTTGTCGAGTATGCCGCCCATAAGCGATCACCGCCGGACGATCAACCGAACAGGCCGGAGAGCAGAGGTACAAGGGTGATGCCGATGAGGGCGACACCGCCGCCGGCCATC
This sequence comes from Absicoccus sp., assembly GCA_963647945.1. GTDB lineage: Bacteria > Bacillota > Clostridia > Peptostreptococcales > Anaerovoracaceae > CAG-238. The sequence continues at coordinate 272 of CAVJCN010000174.1, forward strand.
AACTGTTTCATACCCTGACTTTTGGAAGCAGGGTTGTCCTGGCCGTAACCTTCCAGAAGGTTGATAACGCCCCAGATACCAAGACCTGCGCCCAGGGCCACTACGAGAGTCTGCAAAACACCAACTGCGCTGTTGAAAAATTCCATAAAATAATCCTCCTAAAAAATGTTTTTGATTTTGGGTTAAGTTGTTGCGTCAATCTCGTACACATCGAAGGTGTCCGTGGGTTTTACCACGGCACGCTGCTTCTTCATGTACCGTTCCATGTCAAAGACATTTTTAGGGTCGGCGTCGGCCGTGTATCTGTAATTCGGGTGCCGGGTGAGGTCGTACTTGTCCGAAAGGAACGGGCGCACGCCCCGCAGCATGAAGATACACTTGCCGCCGTCCATCACTGCCAATTCGTCCTGGGTCATCAACTCCTTTCCTAATTTCTGATAACTGAGGCCGTGGGAAACCTGGCTGCCCCGGTTTTCGGACTGGTTATAGAGATCAATGGTCTCTTTCCCCAGCAGCTCCGAAATTTCCTTGAGCGTGGATTTCTCCTTGCCTCCCAAAAACAAGGTGCTGTCACAGTTACCGACGATGGTATCTGCCGCGTCCTTGTAGATGGTTTTTAACTGGCTCTGCGACTGCAAAATAATAGAAGCCGATATTTCACGGCTTCGGATGGTGGCGATCAGCTTATCGAAGTTCGGTATCTGGCCGATGTTGGCAAACTCGTCCAGGATCAGACGGACATGGACAGGCAGCCGCCCGCCGTAGAAGTCATCCGCCTTGTCGCAGAGCAGATTGAAAAGCTGACTATACATGAGGGCGGCCACGAAATTGAAAGTGCTGTCCGTATCCGAAAGGATCACAAACAGCGCTGTCTTTTGGTCGCCCAGGGTATCCAGTTCCAGTTCGTCATATTCCATCAGGTCCCGCAGCTCCTTGATATCGAAGGGAGCAAGCCGGGCACCGCAGGAAATGAGAATGGATTTTAAGGTTTTGCCCGCCGCCATCTTGAATTTGCGGTACTGCTTGACGGCGAAGTGGTCCGGCTCCCGTTCCTCCAACTGAGAAAAGAGCAGGTCCACCGGGCTTTGATAAGTCTCGTCATCCTCTCTGGCTTCACTGGCATTGATAAGGTCCAGAAGTGTGATGAAGTTCTTTTCTTCCTCCGTGGCCTCGTACCAGATGTAGCCGATCAGTGCGGAATAATAGAGGCGTTCCGCTTTGACCCAGAAATCTTCCGAAGATTTTTCGCCTTCGCCCTTCGTGTTCATAATCAGGGCGTTCACCAGCTTTAAGATATCCTTCTCTGACCGAATGTAGGCCAATGGGTTGTATTTCATGGATTTTCGGAAGTTTATCAGGTTGAGGCACTTGATACGGTATTTCTTCCGTTCCAGGAAAGTGCCGATCTCCGGCAGCAAGGTCCCTTTCGGATCGGTGCAGACATAGGACGAATGAGCTTGCAGCAGCGACGGCTTACAGAAGAACCGCGTCTTGCCGCTGCCGGAACCGCCGATCACCAGAATATTTTTGTTTCTGGCATACTTCGGCTGCTTCGGGCGGCTCGCCATCGTGATCCGCTCCGTCTGCGTCATGGGGATGTTCTGGAAAAAGTCCTTGTCCATGTAGGGAGCGATATCCGCCGCCGTACCCCAGCGGGCAGAACCATACTCGATCCCGTGGCGGTACTTCTTAGCGTTCTTGCCTTTCAGGTAGACCGCCATGCGGAGGATCACCGCACCGGCTATACCGATCAGCAGGTCCGTGGGATGGAAACTGAGCCACGGGGAAGAAAGGGCTGCCGTAAAGCCGTCCCCAACGGAGAGCAGCTTGCTGGAAAGGTCAGCGCCGGGTGCAAGCCGGAAAGCCTGTGCCAGCTTATCGAAGGGATACACGAACAGAAGATACGGAAGGTTCAGCAAAAACAGTTTTTTCATGTTCATCTCTGCACGCTCCGATCTTTGACCTTTACTTTCTCCCGGTCAATGGTGCGGTGTTCCGTTTTCTCCGCCGCCTGTTCCTTCGCCTGGGTCAGCCGCTCCCGGATGGAGGGCTTTTCCTCACGGCTCATTTTCCGGCTGGCAAACTCCTGAAATGCCGCTGTGATGGCGTCCGCATCCCGGCTTTTGAAAAAGACCAGGTAACGGGGCTGCTCTGCGGCGGTGTCTTTCTTCAAGGCAAAATCCACATGATATTTCTTTGCCACACGGGAGAAAGCCTTGATATTCTTGTCGCTGATCTCGATATTGGCAAGACCGGCGTTCTGGCTGGCAAGCTGTTTAAGGCTCTGCCTGCCGCGGTAGATTTTGGGCTTCTGGCTTTTCTGGATTTCCTCCAGGAATTTTTTGACGGCCTTTTCAAAGACCTGCTCGCTTAGCTTGGCTCCGTCAACAATGAGCGTCACGGCGCCCCGCGTTACTTCCTCCTGCATTTAGCCTCGCCCCCTTTGCCCGTCCCCGTACATATCGTGCTGCACCAGGGAAGAATAGTAGCTGTTGATGGTGGTCGGGGCGTTATACAGCGCCGCCAGAAGATATTTCTTGATATTGCGGACATAGGTGGTGTTGTCCTTCATGCAGTCCATGACATACTGAACATGGGAACTGTCCAGCTTCATAAACCGGGACTTTACCACCTCCGCCGGATAATCGTCTCCGGCAATGCGGATGACTTTGCGGGCAGAACACACGGTATCCACGATCAGGTCAACGATCTCGTCAAGCTGCTCACGGTCGATGTGGCTGTCCTGCACCAGATAGCTGTACTCGATGTTATCCAAAATCACTTCACGATAACATTCTCTGGCTCCCATCCGATCCGTTCCCATCCTTGCCCCTGCGGGGGTAGGGGGATTTGATTGGATAGGATTTGATACTTTCGTACTTGATAAATCAGTCTTTGTTTGATTAGTATTTAATTGTGCGGGGTTTTCCGTACACGGTTCCGCCGTATCCGGGATACCCATATCCGGGTTTTCCGTATATGGCTTTGCCGTACCCGGTAAAGGCGTACCTGGGCTTGACGGCGGCTCACACTGAGGCGTTTCGTAAATGACATACTCGGTATCTGTGATCTTGCCTTTTTCGTCCCGAAGCTGGGTGCGCCGGATATACCCGTGGGTTTCCAGCTCCTTCAATGCCGCACCGATGCTGTCCACACCTTCCCGGCAGATCGCCGCAAGACCTCTGGTGGTGTAATTCCACTCGTCAGGGAGTGACAGCATCATGGACAGCAGCCCTTTGGATTTCAGGGTCAGCGTCCGATCTTTCAAGTGATGGTTCGACATGACCGTATAATCACGGGTCTTTTCAATACGAAAAACAGCCATCTTCGCACCTCCTTCCTGTGAAAATAAAAAGTGTTGATTTTGAGCGGTTTATCCGTCTGTACGCCCCATAGCCTTCTGCATGGGAAAACATCCACGTCCGGTTCAGAATGCAAGCCACAGAGGAAGAAACAGAAGATATCCCACTGATTTTGATACAGTTTTCAGTCGGCTACCTCTCACGGTCTTTATGGTCATAGTGGAGATCGCCGGAAAGCACCTTCGCATGGTTGCGGATTTTGATGTGCCCCTTTTCCTGATTCTCCAAAGCCTTGCTGTATCCGGCGTCAGTCAGGAACAGGCGCATTTTCTCACCCTTCCAGCCAACAGGCGAGTCATGGGTAAGAACATCAAAGACGATCATGTGTCTGGTCGCCGGGTCGAAACGCTCCAAAGCCATAATGTCATGGCCGGATAACTTCTGCGCCCCGGATCGCTGCCTGGCTTCTGCCAGCATTTCCCCGATGGTGCGGGCCTTCTCCGGCAGGCGGTATTCGGCCTGCACCTTGCGGATCAAATCCATGCACTCCTGATCCGACAGGGGACGGAGCTTGTCCAGAAGGCTTTCCGCCGTTTCTTTTACTGCCTGGTTCGGCGCATAGCGCCATGTCATGTAAATCTCATTCAGGGCGGAGTTCTGATTGGTACTTTCAATCTGAAACACCATCCTCATTTCTGCTTCTGTCAGTTTCATTGCCAGCCTCCTTCAAAATGGGTAAAAAAACGCCATAGTTTTTTTGAGCCTACGGCGTTTCTTGCGATATTCACAATTCCAAACTTTCCAGCCACTCGTCAAAAGATTTCTTGGAGACGCGGATCGCATTGCCTATGCGGACGATTCTGAACTCCTCCTGCTTGACGAGCTGATATGCGGTTGTGCGGCCGATGTTGAGCATGGCTGCAATTTGTTCCACGGTGTATGTGCGCGGTTCCGGCAGTGACTTTTTCTCTTTCTTGTCCATAGTAACCTCCATGTATTTGCCTTGTCATTTTGACTAAGGGAGTGAAGAATGGCAGTAGCAATCGGCTTTGGCGGGGTGTCCTCTTGCTAAGAATTTGCTAATAGGACCACCCAACGGACACATAAAACTGCGTCAGAATAGGTGTTTTGCACCATAAAGTTCGTTTACTACAAGTCATTCTGCGTAAGGGATGATATTGGAAGTTACACCCGAACCGTGTATCACATGGTAAGCCATACTCCTAAGCGTGGGGTCGGAGGTTCAAATCCTCTCTGGGACGCCAGAAA
>CAVJCN010000175.1:0-4835 GCA_963647945.1 Absicoccus sp.
GCCTAATACTCCGCCAACCGGAGTGTTGCAGTGAATAACATCATAATGCTCGCTGGAAATTATTTTTTTCAGCTTCTTATAGGCGGTGATATTTTTCAGTGAAAACGGTGAGCGTTGGAAGGGTAAATCAAAGACCTTGTCTGCAAAATCAAGAGCGAGTCCGTTTTTCTCTGCTAAATTGTTTCTTGCAGCCACATGTACCTCACAGCCATGACTGTGCAGCATTTCGACTAAAGGCTTATGGAACTGGACTATGTGTGATTGTACCGTTGCAACTAAAAGGACTTTCACTTAATTCTCCTAACCGCGAATCGGGTCTAATTTGAGATTTTGCCTAATTACATTCATTAAACGGAATTTGTTTTTTTCACTGACGAAGCTATTGTGCGGAGTAATTATCACATTCTCTAAGCTCCACAATGGAGAGAGGGTAGGCAATGGTTCCTCTTCAAAAACATCCAACGCAGCACCCGCACAAGGGTTTTGCTCCAACCATTCAATCAGCGCGCTTGTATCTACAACAGCGCCACGGGAAATGTTGACCAATATGGCGTTCGTTTTCATATTTCTTAATGCTTCCTTGCCGATGATGTGGACTGTTTCCTTTGTCAACGCCACAGTTAAAACGACAATGTCCGCATACGATAAAACATTCTGCATTTCCGTAATCGGGACAATGGATTCAAAATACGGTTCTTTACGAATTGTCCGGTTTACCCCGATCACACGGCAGTCAAACGCACTGAAGCGTTTGGCGCACTCTCGGCCGACTTCACCGCAGCCGATGATCACGACTGTTTTCTCTGCCAGTTCAATCAAATTGCGCTGCTTTTCCCATTTTTCGCATCGCCGGTTTTCGTAAAAGCAGCAACTTTTTTTGTAAATTTGAAGCACGCCACCTATCGCGAATTCCGCCATTGGTACGCTGTATACTCCCTTTGCGTTATATATCTCTATTTGATTCTCTTTCATATAATCCAACGGCACTCTGTCATAGCCGGCACTTGTTAGCTGAACAAATTTCAGATTTGAAAATTGTTCAATTGGAGTGTGCAGAAACAAGCTGTTGCAGATAACGCCTTCAAACTGTGCGGGGTTTATATTTTGCGCTGATAGGGGTATACGCTCATCGCTAACATACACAACAGAATGTCCGACACTTTGAATCTCATTAAAGAAGCTTTCATCCTCTTGCAGTCCACCGGTAATGAGTAATTTCATCTTAAGCACTTACTTTTTCTTCTGTGGCCGTGACAACCGTATCGCCCACATTAGAGTTGTTTTTGCTGGTAATAACCTTAAAAATAGTAACGAAGAAAATTTTGATATCCAGTTGCAGAGAAACATGGTCTACATACCATACATTCAAACGAATTCTCTCGTGCCATTCCACTTCTCTGCGTCCGTTAATTTGAGCCCATCCGGTAAGACCGGGGCGCACTTCGAACATTCTGAGCTGATCGGCTGTATATTCTTCAACAGGCCATGGGTGATATGTAAGCGGCGGTCTCGGCCCGATCAGACTCATTTCCCCTCGCAATATATTTATTGCCTGAGGCAATTCATCAAGCGAAGTTTGACGAAGAATTTTGCCTATACGGGTAACTCGCACATCATTGTCATCGCTGTATACCCCTCCGGATTCAGCACCTACGCACATACTGCGAAATTTCAGCATCTGAAACTCTTTACCGTCAAGGCCAAGTCTCGTCTGCTTGAAGATGACCGGACCCTCGGAGTCAAGCTTGATCAGAATCGCAATGAGAATACATAAGGGCCATAAAAGGATAAGCGCTACTGCAGATATGCAAATATCGAGAAATCTTTTGATGACATTTCTATAAAGCTTATGCCTCACAATTATGCGTCTCCTTGATCGTCTTCACAATTTCAGCTACCGTACATATCGTGGCCAGTTGATTTTCTCTATATTGTTCTTCTGTTGCAGTTGCACAAAATTTTTCGTATTCACGAAGCTCTTTCATTCCAACATCAAAGAGCCTGTCTATTTCTTCAAGGCTCTTTTCCGCCTGCGCATTGCAAAAAGAGCGGGAGAGTATGGCACGAGTTGAACCTAAACGATAGTGCTCCATTATTACCATGTCCGATTTCAGCAGCCCCTTACCAATCGAGGCAATTCCTCCGAAGCCGTATGGTATGCCAGCATCAGCTATTTTTTTGCACAAGGTGTCAATGTAACCATTTGCCAACGGCTCGAACATAAAAGTCATCTTGTAAGACAAATGCAGGTCGTTGAGCCCAATATGAATCTCATCAGGTCTAAGTTTCAGAACATCATCTACACATTCAACGGCTTCCTTTGTCTCTAAGAGCAGCGAGGTCTTTGCCCTGTGATTTACAGCCTTCAAAAACGAGTCAGCCTCTGCAGCAGTTTTCCACATAGGAAGCATAATGACATCCGCCCCGGCAGATATAACCTCATTGATTTCATCTATACTATTTTTATTCCAGGGCTGAATGCGGACGAGCATTTCGCTATGCGTTAGCAACGGTTTAATAATTTTAATGTCATTAATCCGATGATTGCTTTTGACTGAATTACCGGGCTGCCGTTCAGTTTTGCCTAATGTTTCGAGATCAACCCAGATTCTATCAACTCCATGCTTTTCCGCAATAAGCGCCACATTGGGATCATTCGTTATATAGAACAGTTTGAGTGCCATTATCTATCTCTCTCAGTCAAATTTTTTCTCCAGAAGTCTTCTGCATTTACCCCAATCACTGTACCCGTTACCGAGCATATGGATGTCGCTGCCGAGATATTTTACATAGCCGTTTTCTATCCACGACAGATATCGTCTGCGCTTAAGCGGCTTTGTCAGGCACTCGGCGTTCAGCTGCAGCGGCACGCCGTCGGCTATAAGCTGCTCAATGCTTTCCTTCGGGTATCGGTCGGCATGGGCGAGAACGACCTGTATATCCTGCCTCTCCAAAAGCAGATACAGCGTGTCCCATATGGAGTCGGGCCAATCGTAAAACGGCATTTCGAGCAGCAGCTCGTTCGTGCCTTCTCTGCAAAGCAGAGGCAGACCCTCAAGCGTTTCCATGCCGTCGCATATTAAAACCTCAGCGCCGAGCTGTATACTCGGTGCGTCCTCCTGCTTGTTATCCAGCAAGAGCTTTGCCGTCTCCGCTCGGCGGCTCAAAAATGTCTCCACGGATTCCCTGTGCGGATAAAAATGCGGCGTTGCGCATATTGTCTTTATCCCCGCCGATGTAGCCATTTCAAGCTGCCGCAGTGAGGTCTCCAGCCCATTGCTTCCGTGGTCGCAGCCCGGCAGAATATGCGAGTGGTAATCCAAAGATAAATCGAGCTTCATTTTCAGTTTGCTTCGTCCTGCGACGAGTAGGAATATTTATAGCTGTACTTATACCCGTACTTGTCGCCGTATTTATACTTGTACGAATACTTGACTGACTTCATGTTCAGGTCATTGAGCACCACGCCGCAGAGGTTGCCGCCGGCACGCTTTATGGCGTCTATCGCCATGTTCAGCTCGTCCGCAGTCGTGCTGCCGGATTTCGCTACAAGCAGCATGCCGTCCACATATGTGGAAACTATCTGCGCATCCGCAACGGTGTTTATAGGCGGAGTGTCTATGATCACATAGTCATATTGCTCAGCGCAGGCCTTGACGAATTCTTTCATCTTATCTGAGGACAAAAGCTCTGACGGATTGGGCGGTATCGTGCCCGTGCACACTATCCACAAGGGCAGCTCGCTCAGCTTGGAAATCTCAAGCGAGCCTATCTTTGCAAGGAAATCGCAGAGGCCGGTGGACTTCTTTACATTCCACAAGCGGCGCTGCGTGGGCTTGCGCATATCCGCGTCAATGAGCATTACCCTTTTGTCCATCATTGCGTAGCTTATGGCTATGTTTGCCGCCGTCAGGCTCTTGCCGTCTGACGGCATTGCACTTGTTACGGCAAAGGTCTGGCATGAGCGGCTCTTATCCGCCGTCATGCAGAACATGAGGCTTGTCCTGAGCTTTACATATGCCTCTTTAATGGCAAAGGGCGAATCGTTGTTCAACAGGCGTTTGCGATTGGCACTCAGGTTCGCAGCTGCGGTCTTTCGCGGGTTTTTAGTCTTCATAGTGAACAACACCCCCGTTCGTAAGCTCCCAGAACTCATGCTTGCCGTCCGGGGCAACTATCTCCGGTATCTGACCGAGCACGGTAACTCCCGCCGCTCTTTCAATATCCTCAGGCAGGTATATCGTCGTATCCGCAAGAGCCTTTATGACTACTATTACAGATACAATCATCACACCGATGACAAAGCCTATGGCGCTGTCAAAAACGGTGCGGGGAGCGGACTGGTGCGTTGCCACCTCAGGTTGATCGACCACCTCTACGCTACCCGCTTTCGTTATGCGGACGATCTCGGTCGGCGCTACCTTCGCAAACGACCTTGCAATTTTGCACGCAAAGTTCGGGTCAGTTGAAGTTACAACGACCTCCAAAAGCTGCGTGTCGGTAATGACCGAAGCCTCGACCATGTCGCTGAGCTCACTGCGGCTCAGGCTGCTGTCAGAGCCCAAATTATCTAAAACCGCGTCCAGCACGGAGTTGCTGACCAGTATCTTCGAGTATGTAGTCGCAAGGCTCTCGGCGGCCTGCAAGTCGCTGTTGTTGATAGAGCCCGACTGGGCGGATGTGCTGTTATACACATAAAAGCTCACCCGTGACTCATATGTCGGGGTAACGAGAAACGATACGGCGAGATATACGACCGCCGCAGCGGCTATACCGGCAATGAGCAGCCAGTGAAACTTTTGCAGCAGTATTCTCGCTATATCCCAAAGCGACAG
>CAVJCN010000176.1:0-4827 GCA_963647945.1 Absicoccus sp.
TGTTCTTTACATAGTCAGCGTGACCCGGGCAGTCAACGTGAGCATAGTGTCTGTTTGGTGTTTCGTATTCAACGTGTGCTGTTGAAATTGTGATTCCTCTTTCTTTTTCTTCAGGCGCTTTGTCGATCTGGTCGAAAGCCACTACTTCACCTAAGCCGTATCTCTTCTGAAGAGTGATTGTGATAGCTGCTGTTAAAGTTGTTTTACCATGGTCTACGTGACCGATTGTACCGATGTTTACATGCGGTTTTGTTCTTTCAAATTTAGCTTTTGCCATTTAAAAATCCTCCTTATTGGTGGCCTTCCGACCAAATATTATACATGGAGCTGTTGAGCAGGCTCGAACTGCCGAACCTCTTCCTTACCAAGGAAGTGCTCTACCTACTGAGCTACAACAGCATACTTTTTGTCGCTCCGTTATTATAGCACAGGCGAGTCGGGTTTGTAAAGTATTTTTTCGCCTATTCCTGCAAATTGCTATTCCGAAATACTATTCCTGCAAATATTGCAACACTTTTCTCTTGATTCGCTGCAAGGCGTTGTCGATGGATTTTGGCGTTTTTTTTAAGGATTGGGCAATTTCAATGTAGGAACGCCCCTTTAGCTTTTCTCCCCAAACTTTCTGCTCAAAGTCGCTGAAAAGCCCGCTGTCCTGCGCTTTGAGGCATTCAAGAACCTCTTTTATTAGGGTAAGCGCCTCCGGGTTATTTTCTTCGCTGTCCCGAATGAGATTTTCCATTGTGGTTTCCCAGCCTCCCTCCACAACCGGTTTATTAAGGGATAGGGACTCGTTTAAAGGCTGATGTTTCTTTCGATTGGCGCTTTTTATGGCTGTAATTATCTGGCTGTTCACGCAGGTGTCCGCGTAGGTCTTAAAGGAGGTTTCCCGATCAGGGTCGTAATTTCGGATTGCCTTGAACAGGCCGATCATGCCTTCCTGAACCACATCCTCGGCCTCGGCACCCACGATATAATAGACCTTTGCCTTGCCCCTTGCTATGCCTTTGTACTTTTCTATCAGCATTTCCTCCGCCGTCTTGCTGCCCTCCTGGGCCATTTTCACAAGCTGTTCATCGGTAAGGATATGCACCGTGTTATTTTCCATCTCTTTGCTTCCTGACTTCATACATAATTACCGCGGCGGCGTTTGAGGCGTTCAGGGAAGTTATTTTCCCCACCATAGGCATGGAAACAACGAAATCGCATTTTTCGCGAACCAGTTTGCTTATGCCAAAGCCCTCGCTGCCGATGACAACGGCAAGTTTTCCCTTTAGGTCTGCCTTATAGTATTCCTCGCCGCCCATGTCGCAAGCCGCTATCCAAATTCCTTTTTCTTTGAGCTCGTCGATGGTCTGGGCGATGTTGGTAACCTTTACGCAAGGCATATATTCGATGGCTCCCGCCGATGCTTTTGCAACGGTTTCCGTAAGGCCGCAGGCCCTGCGCTTTGGAATGATGATGCCGTGGGCTCCGGCGCATTCTGCGGTTCTCATAACCGCTCCCAGATTGTGAGGATCTTCCAGATTGTCCAGTATAATTATGAAAGGATCTTCCCCCTTTGCGGCGGCTTTTGCGAAAATATCTCCCAGCTCCGCGTATTTATAAGGGCCGGTGTATGCGGCCACGCCTTGATGTGCCTGTCCCGGTGCGATTCTGTCCAGCGCCGCCTTTTCGACTTTCATAACCGGAATGCCCTTTTCCTTTGCCATTGCCAGTATTTTTATCATGGAGCCTTCTGCGCTGCTTACCACCAGTTTGTCGATTTCTCTGCCGCTTTTAAGCGCCTCTGTCACCGGATTTCTGCCCACGATAATGTTTTCGTTTCTTTCCGCATCTTCTGCGAAAGCAAAAGCATCGCCGGCTTTCCGTCTTTGCGGCATATCTTTGGTATCTTTCCTGTCGCTCCTGTCACTGACCCCTTCCGAAATGGTGTGCCTTGCTTCCGGCTTTTTCCGGCCTGTGTGGCTTTGACCCTCGTTTTGATTTTTCGGGCCGTATCCGTAGCCGTATGTTCCCCGCTTGGTGGCGTGATTTTCTCTCTTGTTCTTTACTTTTGCCATTTTGCTCTCCTGATTTTGCGCGGCCTCCGCGCTTCCCGCGCTTTGCGTGCTTTCTGTGCTTTGCGCGTTTTAAGCTTTCCTGCGATATTCGAGAAATTGGTAGCTTATCCCCTTTTCTTCCATCATATCGCTTTGCCAAACAAGCTCGAAGCTCCGCATTTTATCAATGTTCATAAGGTGCTTATCCGCGTTGAAGCCTGCGAAAATTTTTGTGATAAAAAGCCTTTCGCACTGCCTGATGAGCTGCATATATACCTGTTCGCCGCCGATTATCATCACTTCTTCCGGGTCATATTTTGCGCACTCCTCAAGGAGCTGTTCCATGCTATGAGATATGATACAGCCATCCTTTTGAAAGCTCGTATCACTTGTCAAAACAATATTGGTTCTTTCCGGCAGGGGCTTTCCGCCGGGAAGGCTTTCGAGGGTTGCCCGGCCCATGACAACGACTTTGCCCTTTGTCTTTTCCTTAAAATATCTGAGATCTCCCGGTAGGTGAACCAGGAGTCCTCCGTCTTTTCCTATGCCCCAGTTCTCATCTGCGGCTGCGATTAAGTTCATTTTATTTTCCTTTCGTTTCTGTCAAGCTATCTCGCATAAGCTCTGCCCGTATCGTTGTAATTTCAGCAGCATCGTTAAATTGCGATGCATTTTCGCGGCGGAGGCGGATATGTTGAATCGTTAAATTGCGATAGGTATGTTAAGCACCTGGGGATTCGTCTGATAATCCTCCACTGTGATATCCGCCGTGGTAAATTTGTAAAAGTCCTTTATATCCGGGTTCAATCTAACTTTTGGCGCAGGATACTGTGGTCTTTTTATGAGCTCTTCGATCACCGGAACATGCTTATTGTATATGTGGGCGTCCGATATCACATGGACAAGCTCCCCGGGGGCAAGTCCGCTTACCTGGGCAAACATCATAAGCAGAATCGAATACTGCACAACATTCCAGTTGTTTGCCGCCAAAATATCCTGTGAGCGCTGGTTGAGGATCGCGTTCAGCTTATTCCCCGTCACATTAAAGGTCATGCTGTAAGCGCAGGGCTCCAAATTCATTTCGGATAGGTCCTCGAAGTTGTAAATGTTTGTCATGATTCGTCTGGACTGGGGCTGATTTTTGAGCTGCCAAAGCACATTATCCACCTGATCCATCTCTCCTTGTGCGAATTTATATTTCTTCGCCATTTGGTAGCCGTATGCCTTGCCGATGGAGCCCTTTTCGTCTGCCCACTCGTCCCAGATATGGGGTTTTAGGTCATGTATGTTGTTGGATTTTCTCTGCCAGATCCAAAGGATCTCGTCCGTTGCGGATTTAATCGCCGTAGGCCTTAGGGTCAGCGCCGGAAATTCCTCGGAAAGGTCGTATCGGTTTACTACTCCGAAGGTTTTGATCGTATATGCCGGCGAGCCGTCTTCCCAGCGGGCTCTGACCGTTTCTCCCTCTGTGGAAAAGCCCTCGCTGAGGATTTTCTCGCACATATTTACAAATAGTTTATCTGCTTTGCTCATTTTTGTTTCCCTACTATCTATACTTTTTATTTTTGCTTATACACCAGTATACTTGATTTTCCGGAAATAAACAACAAAAAATGCAAAGGTCGGCACTGTTTTGTGCAATGTTTCATGCGAAGGACAGGCATGTTTTGTGCAAAGGACGGGCATGTTTTGTGCAATAGCCGACGCTGTATCAATTTCTTGCCGCCGCCTGGGTTTTGGTTTTCCGAGTGGAACTCCCCATCGAAAACAGCAACAGGCAGCGGCTGAACTGTACCCCATGTTTAATGCCACAACCGCGTAACGGATTGGCTTTTTGCCGCTTTTCTGCGGAAAACAGCCAATTTTTTCGTTGTTTTTGGTACATTTTTTTGGCTTTTTTAGAGGATATGACGATTTTGTCCAATTTCGGACAAAATCTACTGAATATTTTAGTAATCTTGGAAAAAAATTGAAGAGAAATTGGCTTTTTTGAAAGATTCTTCGCAAAAAGCCAATTTCAAGATTGTATGCCCTGAAAATGCGCTAAAAGTACAAAGTACACTGTCGCTTTATTTTCGCCTTATCTGCCGTGCCCGGAGATGGCATCCGCCCCTTCGATTATCGCGAAGGCGCGGAAGATGATATCCTCCAGCCGCTGTTTTGCGGCTTCTTCGGCGCGGCCGCCGGCGGAGCCGGCGGCCGGCAGGGGCTGCCCCTCCCCCGAGGCCAGCTGCTCAGCACCGGTTGGCAGCCCCTGCCCCGGCGATTCGGCCCCGGCCGAATCGCCGCGCCGCGCCATCAGATGCCAGAAGCCTATCAGTGCTTCAAAGGCGGTAGCATACTTATAGTCCATAGCGTCTGCGTTCTTGGGTTTTGAGGCGGATTTGTGGTTGCGGGCTCTTCTAACCAGTGCTTCTTCCTCCGCCGTCAGGAAGCCTTCCGCTAGCATCGCCTTTATGGCTTTTGCCTGCCCATCTGCCCGGACATAGCGAATCGCCCGCCTGTGAAGTGCGTCCACATGGGCGCCGTATGCCTTTTGCTTGCCGGAGGCTCCTCCGGGAACCGCCCCGAAGGTCGCGGAGGGTGCGCCGAAAGCCTTTTGCCGATTGGAAACTGCGCCGGAGGACGCACCGAGAGCCGCCCCGAAGGTCGCGGTGCCCCCGCCGGAAGTCATGTCGGAGGTCGCGGAGGTTGTATCGGTAGTCATGCCGGAGAACGCGAAGGCTACCCCGGGAACCGCATCTGTCGTCGGGCCGGCGGTCGTACCGGAGTACGCCCCCGAAACCGC
>CAVJCN010000177.1:0-4739 GCA_963647945.1 Absicoccus sp.
ACATAGTCCTGTGTCGCAGAAATACAGCTTCGGTGTTTTGCTGAGGCGTTTGAGCTCGTTGTTGGAATAGGGGGCTAACAGATAGATGATGTTCAATCCAACGAGAATTTTCAGCCACTCTTTTGCGGTGCTCGGTGCAATGTCGGCGGATTCAGCCAATGTGGAATAATTGACCTGTTCCGAAACAAGGGAAGCACAGCCTACAAGAAATTTGCGGAAGCGAACGGTGTCGGTAATGCCGCCCGCTTCGGTGGCATCACGCATCAAGTAGGTATCAACGTAGGAATTGAAATATTCCAGCCGGAGTTCGTCATCCACGCCCTGCACCTGGGGCATACCGCCCTCCCAAATGTGATTGAATACTTGAACCACATCATTTTTGGGAAGTTTACGCTGTCTTGCCTGTAAGGTGGCGAGCGAGAAGTCCAAATCCGTGTCGAACACAAGCCCTGCTTTTTCTCTTGCGGATAAGCTGTACAGCTCTAAGATGCCGATTCTTCCGGCGAGTGTCTCACGAACTCTTTTCATCATATTGTACTGCTGCGAACCGGTCAGCCAAATGAGACCTTTTTCATCACTCTCGTCGCAAATGATTTTGATTTGCTCGAACAGCTCCGGCGCTTTCTGCACCTCGTCAATGAGGATAGGCGGCTTATAGGTCTGGAAGAACAGCACGGGGTCAGACTGTGCAAGCTCTCTTGCCATTGCGTTGTCCATCGTAACATAGGTTCTGCCGCTGTCTGCAAGGTGCTTTAACATCGTCGTTTTGCCGACCTGCCTTGCGCCCGTAACAAGGATAACCTTGAAAAAATCATTGAGCTTTAAGAACTTGCGCTCAAGCTCTCGTGTAATGTATGCCATATCGCACCTCCTAATTTTAAGGAAAATCTACGGTCAATCATATTTTATCATAACATTCCCGCCCGGTCAAGAGAATATACGCATATACACATTGTGGACTTGAAATTTTCTTTTGTTCAGTGCTGCCGCAGGGCGTTTACATCGTTTTATTGGCCAGTTAGTGGAGCTGAGAAAAAATAATTTAGAAAATTAGTGAAAGCAGCGGGAAAATCGCAAAAAAATTCGGCAAAGAGAAAGTGAGAGGGCAATCTCATAAAACCCGGTAGGAGTGATTCACATGAACAACAAAATAAACATCAACCCCAGCTCGACAAAGTGGCTCGAAAAAGATGATCGGGTCGTCGCTGATTACTTTTGTGACTTGGGCTTCCGTTCCCTGAAGCAGTTCCTTGATATGCGTGTTTTCGACCTGATGAATATGCAGGGCCTGAACGCTGTCCGAGTCGAGGAAGTGATTATCTGCCTATACAAGTGGCTGAATCCCAACACAGCTATCGATGAGGCTATCTATAACGGTATGATGTCACAGCCCTTCCTCTATACTCCGTGGAGAAAAGAACACAAAGACCTTGCTGCAATCAAAGTCGGCGACTTGGTGCTGACCCCCGGTATCAACATGAAAGCTATCCAGCATTTCTATGATGCGATCCGTAAGGCGTTTTTCAAATCGGAGGAATACAACTGGAGATGGTACAAGTTCCGAAACAGAAGTGAATATGTGACCTATCTCCGGAAACACGAGGAGACGGAATAAATGACGCGAACAGAAAAAGAAAATCTCGTTCCTGTTTGGGAGCGCATTACCATTAGCCTTGAAGAAGCTGCCGCATATAGCGGTATCGGCGTGAGGAAGCTGCGGGATATGACCGATAAGCCCGAATGCAACTATGTTATCTGGGTCGGAAACCGAAGAATGATCAAGCGGAAAAAGTTCGATGAATACCTTGAGTCGGCCTATTCTGTATGAGTCAAGTATGCGATTTGCTTGATATGGGCTGATTCGCAACATTGGAAAACGAGATGTCTCTATGTATCCTTAATGGTGCCAAGAGAAAAGCGAAAGCAAAGGAGTGAAGACTATGCAGTTTCAAAAGAAGGAAAAGCGGCAGACAACCGTTCGCTTTGATAGCCACCATGTCAGGCTACGCACCGGAGAGGTACAGAGAAAAACCGGCAGCTATATGTACCGCTGGACAGATAAGCTCGGAAAGCGTAATACCATATACGCTGCAACATTGGAAGATCTCCGGGAGCAGGAGGAACAGATTCTTGTTGATCAGCATGACGGCATTAAAGCCAATATCAAAAATGTCACGGTGAATGATGTATATGAGCTTTGGTGCCAACTGAAAAGAGGCATCAAGGACAGCACCATGAAAAACTACATTTATATGTATGAGTTGTTTGTTAAACCTACTTTCGGAAAGAAGAAGCTGGTACGGGTAAAAAAATCGGATGTGCGCCGATTCTATAATCAGCTCATCGACGATAAGGTGCTGAAGCCGTCTACGGTAGATGTCATCCATAATATCGTCCACCAAGTATTTCAGATAGCCGTCGATGACGATATGATTCGCAGCAATCCTGCGGCCAATATGCTGCGGGAAATCAAAATGGCGCACGGTTCGGAAATCGAGAAAAGAAAGGCTTTAACCCTTGAGCAGGAAGAATTGTTTCTTGGTTATCTGGCCAGAACTCCAAAATACCAGCACTGGTATCCTGTCTTTTATATTATGGCGAACACCGGAATGCGTGTTGGAGAAATCACCGGCCTGCGCTGGTGCGATGTGGATATGGAAAACGGCATCATCAGCGTGAACCATACGCTGGTGTACTACAATCACAGAGATGAAAAGGGCTGCTACTTCTCCATCAATACGCCTAAGACAAAAGCCGGTATTCGAGAAATCCCCATGACCGAAGGTGTAAAGCAGGCATTTCTCATGGAAAAGGAGTTCCAAGAGGAGTGCGGAATGAAAAGTGTCAGCCACATTGAGGGCTATTCAGATTTCGTGTTTGTTAATCGGAACGGCGAGGTGCAGCATCAAGGCACACTGAATAAGGCTCTGCAACGGATCATGCGCGATTGTAACAGCGAGGTCCTTGAGAAAAAGGGCGTAGACTCCGATCCGGTTCTTCTGCCTAAGTTCTCGTGCCATGTGCTACGGCATACATTCGCTACAAGAATGTGCGAGAGCGGTCTGAATGTCAAGGTCGTGCAGTCTGTGCTTGGCCACGCCGATGTAACGACCACGCTCGATATTTATGTGACGGTCACGAACGACCTGAAGAAACGAGAAATCACAGCCTTTGAAACATATTTGAAAACCGGAGCCAAGCAAATGGCAAATGTATAATATGGTTCTCTCCCCCTTGCGGTCGCAAAATCTGCGATTGCAGGGGGATTTCTCTTTTTGCACATTTCTCTTATTCTGAGGTTTTTCTTATACTGTTAGCAGTACACAGGAAGGGCGGCAACAGTGTGGAGAACAGTTTGGCAAATAAGAAACCTTGGCTTGTAGCTGAATGGTCAGAAAGAAACGGCAGCATCTCACCGGATGATGTACCCTATGGTTCTAAAAAACTATATTGGTGGCATGGCAGTTGTGGCCATGAGTGGCAGGCCAGCGCAAAGGCAAGATCAAGCGGCGAGAATTGCCCGATTTGCAGTAACGCCAGAATCGTTGCGGGTATCAATGACCTTGCGAGTTTGAAACCGGAACTACTGAAAGAATGGTCGCCGAAGAATACCATCCAACCAACAGAGATCGGTGTTGGCTCTCATAAGAAAGTGCTCTGGATAGGAGCTTGCGGACATGAGTGGAGCGCAGAAATCCGAAATCGAGTCAGGGGAGCTGGTTGCCCCTACTGTTCACACAACGCCGTCCTTCAAGGATTTAACGACCTTGCAACTGTACTGCCGCAGGTTGCAAAGGAGTGGTCGCCTCGAAACGCACCGCTCAAGCCAACACAGGTAGCACCTTATGCCAATCGGAAAGCTTGGTGGAAATGCGAACAGGGCCATGAGTGGTTTACGCTCATATCTACACGGGCTTATGGAAGCAAATGCCCTTATTGCAGCGGAATAAAATTGTTGAAGGGATTCAATGATTTAGCTTCGCTCCATCCGCAGCTCGCATTGGAATGGTCACAAAAAAACGGCACATTATTGCCGGAAGATTTCAACGAGCGCTCCACTAAAAATGTCTGGTGGAAGTGCAGTACCTGCGGACATGAGTATAGGGCGGTAATCAAATCCAAAGTTCATGGGCTAAAATGCCCGGTATGCACGAAAAACGCTTTGTTGCCCGGTTATAACGATTTGGCAACTACAGACCCGGAGCTGGCACAGGAATGGAATGCTGCCAAAAACACAAGAAAGCCCACAGAGATATCAAGACTGTCACAATACCCGGTTTGGTGGAAAGGCATTTGCGGGCATGAATGGAAGGATAAAGTGCTTCACCGTGCAGTTGAAGGGGCTGGCTGCATCTACTGCGAGAAAGCATTTCTTAAGGATCTGCCATATCTGCTTGTAACGATGTATGCAAAGCAATATGGGCTTGCGACACGCACAGACGACGAAAAACTGATTGGGGCACGGATCGATGCGGTTATCCCGGAACTGCGGCTTGCGTTTGCCTTTTCTCAAAAAGGCACTGATAGAGAAGCCAAAGTTGCAGAGGTTCTTCACTTCCTGTGCAAAGCGAAAAGGATACAGTTATTTGTGATACGGCAGAAAGACCCGATTGCGCTTGCCACAGAAATCAAGCAAGCCTTCGCTAAGGCAAACCTATTTATAAATTCGGACAGTCAAACAGATGTTGTCTATCTTCGGAAGCGATACTTTGCTCAAAAGAACAATGGAAACTAAAAAG
>CAVJCN010000178.1:0-4729 GCA_963647945.1 Absicoccus sp.
GAGCCGCCACAAAGCGAAATAAAGACGGAGGAGAACTTGAATGAACAATCAACAAATAAGTTATTTCAAACGAGCGCTGGTTATGCTCATGGCAGTGATGATGGTCTTCACCTATATGCCGAGCATGGCCTGGGCGGACGGCGATGGCAAAGCTGTCCTCAGTGAGACACTGGAAACCGCAAAGCAAGAAGTTGAAGCGGCAGCGGCCACTTGGGGGCTAACGGAATTGACAGACGATCTGACCCTGCCGGAAACAACATCAAACGGCTGCGAAGTTGTTTGGAGTTCCAGCAAAACCACAAATTTGACGAATACAGGCGAAGTAAAGAGACCGAACGTTGGAGCAAGCAATGCAACGGGAACCCTTTCGGCAACCATTTATGATAAAGCAGACTCGACCCAGATTTCCTTTTCCTTTGTGGTAAAATCCGTGCAGGCAAATGAAATGGAGCAAGCGGCCAAAGAAGAATTACAGTCATACTTGGACTTGCAAGAAGGGGATAAGATATACGGCGATATTGTACTTTTTGATGGGAAATCTCTGGGCTGCAATCCGACCAGCACGGATTATAAAAAGGGAATCGTTATGCAGGTTCCATTCGGCGGAAACAATCGAAATGTGTATGTGACGGTTGAGGCAGATGATAAGGACAGCGTGGCAGAAGGTGTTTACAGCGGAAGCTCATATGGAAAAAACGGTAAAATTGAACTTCCGGTCACGAGGGGAAGCGAAGATAAAACGGTTAAGCTTACCTTTACAATGAAGGTAACATCTTCCGATGAACCTTGGACGTTGCAAAGAACAATTGTCGTTGCAGCAAAAGTCTCCGAGGCAGGACTTGCAACGGCAAAATCAAATGCGGAGAAGGCATTTGCGGCAATCGAAGATTATGACGGAAGCAACGCCGAAACCCTGCAGACAGAAGCAGCTGCGGCGAAGGCAGCCGTGGACACCGCTTATAAAGCAGGCTGGGATCTTGCAACCATTGCAACATGGAAAAACTATGCCAAGATTGCAGCTGCGGAACAAATTTTGGAGAACAGGGACTATACGGTTACCCTAACGATTCAAGGCTATAATAAAGGAGATTTATATCCGGACGGCGACGGCAGCGAAGTGGCATATTTCGTCAAAGCGCAGCCACTTACGGTGAAAGCCGGATGGTCGGTGTACGACGTCTTAAATGCTGCGGCTGAGCACTATGGAATGAAACTTGGAGGCTCCAGCACCTATGTATCTTCCATCGGCGGATTAAGCGAGAAAATGCTCGGAGCTATGTCCGGATGGATGTATCGGGTAAATAACGATTCATACATCAACGTCGGAATGGGTAGCTACAAAATAAAAGATGGAGATTCTATTCTAATCTACTATGTAAAGGACTGGGGAAGTGTTCCGGCATGCAGCTTTGCTGAGATCGGCGAATGGGCACAGGGCAAAGAGAATGTGAACCTGCTGGGCAGCAACGACATGGAAACCTTGGAGAAGGACTGGGCTGCAGCGAAGGCGAGCCTGGACGCAAATACAGAATGGTATTCCGATCTACCGATGCCGGTGCGGGGCGAAAACAATTCCCGAATTGTCTGGAAATCCTCCGACTCGGCTATTGTTGCAGAGAACGGTAAAGTTACCAGAGCGGCGGAGGCGGTGACCGTCAAACTGACGGCGACCCTCTATCAGGGCAGCGAAAAGCTGACAAAGACCTATGATGTAAAGATCGGTGGCACCGGCGGAATCACAGTAACCGTGAAAATTGAAGGAAAAGATGAAGCAAGTTCTCTTGAATCATGGACAGGCTGTGTGAAGGGCGGATCGGTTACGCAATATGATCCAACCGTTACATGGAATGGTTACGGGGAATATATCTTGCCGGCACATGCTTTGATGACAAGACTGAAAGCTAGCGATGAAAATTTCAAATTTAATGATAACAGTGGCTTGAAAAGTTACTGGCAGACTTACGCAAATGCAACCATCGACGCTTTGCTTGGCGTGAAAAGTGAAAATAATAGATACTGGAGGATTCAGGTTGTTTCCAAAGACGGGACAGTAAAATATGAATCAAAAAGCGCCACCAGTAGCGGTCTGTATTTTGCAGAAGCATCCAGGCTTGCGGACGGCGATACGGTTATATTCCGCTATACAGCAAATTTAAAAGATTTACAAACCGCTGTCAACACTGCGAAAGCTGTTGCAGAGGGGAACTACACCGCAGAGTCCTATGCAACCCTTAAGAGCGCCTTGGAAAAAGGGGAAGCTTTAATTGCAAATGGATTTGCGGCAGAGCAGAGCGCAGTTGACGCGGCAAAGAATGAGATTGAATCCGCGATAGCGGGTCTGGAAAGCAAAGTAGATCTTTTGGAGGAACTCCCGAACCTGCTGAAAAACCTTTCGGAAAGCGAAAACTGGCAGAGCGGTAACGGTGACGGATATGGTGTACTTGCATTGAGCAGAGCAGGACTATCCATGACTGAAAAAGGAATTGCAAACTTCGTGAATGGTGCGGATTCCGACTTGAAGAGGACTTATACCAGCAGGCCGGATGGATCGATGATGCGCTCCGCCGTTGGCATGACCGCCCTCGGAAAAGATTTGAACTACTACGTTCCGAGCGGCGGAACCAAAACCGCACTGGCTCAAATGTGGCAGGATAGCTTAAAAACTACAAACACCTCAAGCCTGAATGTTGCCTGCTGGCTTCTTATCAGCCGCACAGGAGCCTATCCTGAGTTACACGACGGTGATAAGACAGCTGTCGAAAAACGCCTGTTGGATCTCTTTAGTACAGCAGCAGGGGGATGGGGAAGCAGCGCTACCGCTACTTCAATTAGTGTCGAATATACAACCTATGCGATTCTGGCTTTAGCAGATGTATATGCAGATGACACGAATGAAAACCATGAGGACGCAGTTGAAAAAATTGATAAGGCGATTGAAAAATTAAAGGCAAGTTATACGAAATCGACAGGCTTTACTAATCGCTGTTATACTGCCATTGCATTGATGGCGGTAGGCGTAGACCCGGAAACCGTGAAGGTAGAGGAAACAGGGCTTATTTCGTCCTTTATTCCGAATCTTCTGGCAGACCGGACAGGCTTTTCGGAGAATGCATACGGAACTTCATATACTGCTAATACACCAACTGCCATTTTAACCTTGCAGATGTATAAGGAGTTTAAGGCAAGCGGCAAAGCAGCTTCTTTGAACGTTAAAGATGCATACCCTACGGAAGCGAAGAAAACGTTAAACGATACTTTAACAGAAGCTACAGCTCTGGAGGCAGATGACTATACGGCAGACTCATACGCACCGTTTGCCGAAGCGATTAAGGATGCGCAGAAAGCTTTGTGTTCTCTCAACACGACCGCTGAACAGGCAGAAGAATATGAAGAGGCTTTGAAAACGGCGGAGGAGAAGCTCGCTCTAACGAAGGACACAACAAAACTCAAGGAAACGATTGCAGAAGCGCAGACCGTTGACCTTGCAAAATATGACTACACTGATACATCAAAAAAGGCATTGACAGATGCCTTAAGCGCGGCCCAGGAAGTACTGAACAATGAAACCGCTCGCCAGGCCCTTATCAACGAAAAACAGGAAGCCCTTCGCAAAGCGATTGATGGCCTGCAGATAAATGGTGAAGAAGAAATTGCCGGGATAATTGAAGCAATTTCAAAGAAATGGATTGCAAGCGAATCTTCAACTGATGACGATTGGAAAATCGTTGACATGGCAATGCTCGGAAAAGCAGATGCGCTTTTTGCGAATGAAACCGACAAACAGCATTATGTATCGAAAGCGATAAACGGAATTAACCCGCTTTCGGTAACTGATTATGAAAGAGTTTTAATTGCATTAACAGCGCTGGGAATTGACGGAAGCAAGCTGAATGAATACCGAACATTCTATGACCAGAAAGGAAATGTTGTTACGAATCTGATTGCATCTATTCAGAGCTTTCCGGAATCTGCGCTGTCGGTAAATGGTGCAACCTTTGCTTTACTGGCCTTTGACAGTGGCGAATATGAAGTCAAGAGCGGCGCGTGGAGCAGAGAAAACCTTATACAGTATCTGTTGAAACAGCAGCTTACAGACGGGGGATGGAATTTGCAGACAAGCGGAGCCGCAGACCCGGATGTAACCGCCATGGCAGTTTCGGCGCTGGCGCCTTACGCAGGTCAAGATGAAAAGGTTGCGAATGCGCTGACGAAAGCTCTCGGCGCGTTGAGCAGCATGCAGGACAAAAATGGAAAATATACATCCTATGGGACTGTAAATTCCAACTCATCTGCAATGGCAGTGATTGCTTTAGCTTCTGCAGGAAAAGATGCGGCAAATGATGAGAATTTTGTTAAATGGTCAAAAGGAGTGAAAAATAGCGTTCTCAGCGGCCTTTTAACCTTTAAGACAAATTCGAACGAATTCGGATATCAGAACAAAAATACAGCAAACGCACTCTCCACAGAACAGGGATTGCGAGCGCTGTCGGCATACAAAAGTTATCTGTATGCGAAAACAGCAGTACAGCCCTATGCCTTCGGAAAACCGGGCGCAACAGAAAAGTGGGAAGAGGAAGCGGTAGCAACCGCTCTTGAGATTGTAAGAGAGCCGAGCAAAACGACCTATCAAAAGGGTGAAAAATTTGAATCATCGGGTCTCTCTGTAAAAGTAACCTTTAGCGACGGAACGGTAATAGAACCGGCAACAAAGGATTTAGAAATCATAGGC
>CAVJCN010000179.1:0-1467 GCA_963647945.1 Absicoccus sp.
TTTAAGAAACGCTTTCTTTCTCTCGCGTCTCTCAGTTAAAATAGCCTTGATCTGCATCTCTTGCTCTTTGTTTGCTCTCTTGATTGGTTCCTCCATTGGAATACTCCTTTCGGTATCATATATAATTTGCTGTCGCTTGACACAATAAGGATACCCGTAAGCTCGTACCGAAAATGGGACGCAAGCTGTGGTAAAAATATTGTTGCGACGGAGCTATCGCTATGATAACATAAAAGTGGGTTAGATCCGATTATTTATGAGATTATTAAGTAAGGGAGGAAACGAAAATGGAAGAGCTAAATAAATTGATTAAGAAGTTAGAACAAGAGTATGATGACAAGAGGCAACTTGCAATTTTACAGGAGATTGCCCGGAATCTGATAAACGAGTATGAGATTAAGATTGGAGAATTTACTATTGAACCATTGCTTGTGGAGGCGTATTACTATGCAACGAAAGATAAGAAATTCATAGATTGTTCGGTTCATGCAGCAGGCTCTAAAACTTCTCCCACTGCTAACCTTGCACGAAAAAGGCAGAAGAATCATTTTGGAGAACTGTATGTACATTATGGCACAAACGATGGGATAGATTTAGTTTTGTCTGATGGAGAATATTATCTGTCGTACCTTATTAAAAATTCTCTAATTAATGGAGAACTTGCAATCCAATCCGCTGCATCGAAGAAGCTTTGCGGAAAGTGTGAAAAACATAAAAGCAATGAGTGCAGAGGAGGAAATGAGTGCAAATATTATGGAGAAAAACTTTTGAAAAAAGTTGCAGATAAAAATCGTGAAACCGTATGTCTCCCACGCAAAGGGACAAAAGGTGTTTATTCGTATGCTCCACTAGCAGTGCTTGCAGTTGAATTTCTTAATGTAGAGAAGAAACAAAGCGCAACAATTTATAAGCCAATTGCGAATTCTCTAGAAAAAGGTAGGCAGTGGGTATTGGCAAAATATGCTTTTGATAAAGGCATATCAATGGAAAATATTTGTGAATATCTAAAGCAAAAAGGGTTATACAACGAGAAAATTAGCGGGCAGTACATGAAGGAAGCAAAAGCATATATAGATGAATACAAATAACATGATATATTTCTCTTCATCGCTGAAAAAAACAGAATACCGCAATGATGCGGATGCACTCTTTGAAGCCCTTTCTGCAAACGGAGAGAACTTCAAGCTGATAGAAAATACGAACAGCATATTAAGCATTTTTGTGTGCCCAAAATGCGGCGGCGTTCAAAACGGAAATCGCCGGATAACCGTTATGCACCAATTAAGGTACGCACCTTAGTTGAATCTTCAAGTTTTATCTGGTACACTTAGTATGTAAGTTAAAGCAAACATTGTTTGAAAGAGGGTGCTTTGATGGAATATAGAAAAGTTGAGAATCTGTTTGGCGAAGTGCTTGAAAATGTGACAGAGGTAGAAAGCCTCATCGAAAAGCCGTACACTGAAAACC
>CAVJCN010000179.1:1477-4672 GCA_963647945.1 Absicoccus sp.
GTATAAGATCGTTATGAAAGATGGAACCGAGCTTGAACATTGCTTCTGGGCCGAATCAGACATGTACTTTCTTGACATTTCAATCGATAAGAATTTGCTCGGTGATTGCGGTGCGGACGGGTTCCTAAAGTATCTTGCGGAAAAAGGGTTTTATCTTGAAAATGTCCAAGAGGCACAGGGCACTCGCTGGCGGTTTTGCGGTCCCAGCGAGAAGGAAGATGTTTATAGGATTTCCTACTACCAGGAAGAGGACGAAGAAGAATTTGCTGCTTCACTTAAGCAATTTTTGCAGGAAGTATTAGGTAATTGAATATTTTAGGAATACTAAGGGGCTGTCGCATGAACGGAAATAAACAATTAGGGCGATAAGCCCTTTTTGTGTGCCCAAAATACGGCGGCATTCAAAAGGGAAATCGCAGGACAATCGTTATGCACCAATTAAGGTACGCACTTTGTTTGATTTTTGAAGTTTTCTTTGGTATGCTTTTTATACAAGTTAAAACACCGGAATACACTTTATAACTCCGGAAGCTGCAAGAGAAAAGATACAAGCTATAGCCAAGATATAGCAAGGTAAGGGGGCACAAATGGACATTAGACCATACATAAATTCAAAAGCTATTGCCGAACATTTTTATAAAGCATTCGACGAAAAAAAGGACATCCAGGCGGCGATTAAATATTCCTGGCTCGTGTGGGAAAGCCGCAACAAAACCTTTGAGGAAAAATACGAAGCGTGGAAAGAAATCATAAGCACAATGCCGGATCAGCCCATTGAAAGAAGAAGACTTCTGAGCCGTCAAGAGAGCCTCCACGACTTTCTGCGCCGATACATGAATGTCGAAAATGCCCTGAGAGATATGTTTCATGCAAAAGACAAAAATTGCGTCTACCAATATGAGACGCAAGAAGGGGCGGTAATATCGAACTTCGATCATGTTTATTCAACCTACGAGAGCTGCTGTGCAGCCGTTAAGGAATATATTGACGATGATGATTATGTGGAAAATATTTTCGTAAGAAAACGCTGGCTTGACAACGAAGAGAAGCAAATAATTATGACGCTTTCGCCGAAAGACTTCTCAGAAAAAAGGATTCACAATTACGGCGTTTTAGAGGAACGGGAAGCTGAGATTTTAGACGGCTTTGCGGCGATGTGGCTCATATTCCCCACGCCATTTAAGCACGGCGACCTATTGCAAATTACATCCGGCTATTACAAGGAAAGCCTTTTTCTGCTGGATTATATATGCACGGATATGAAATTTTTTAAGAAACACGAAAATCTTCTGCGAAGGGTTAGGGATTCCAGCGATATGAACGCCTACGGCTATATTCTTACCGACGGATGTCCGCCGATCTACGATATGTGCCAAAGCTACTTGGATCTTGAATTTTATAACTGCGAATATAACAAGGCGAGGTGAATTTCGGTGAATTTTAGGGAATACAAAGAATTTATGAAAGAGGTGCCTTGCCTTGATACAGTGGAATATAGAACCAAAGAAAATGACGCGCTGTTTACTGCAAATATACATTTTCGGTGCGAGCTAAAAGAAGCGTAGGACAGCCGCCCCAAATTAAACGGAGCGGCAGCGGATATTCTCACTTTAATAAATTAGCCTTTGCCAGTTCTTCTAACTTCACGCAGTTTTCAAAGGCGGCGGGGAGGGTATCTCCGCAGGCGATCATACCGTGGTTTGACATAATCCCGCCGTAGTTTGCACCAAGGGCAGCTGCGGTATTTTTTATGAGCGCTTTCGTGCCGGGAAGGGCGTATTTTGCAAGGCGCACAGGGTTTGAGAAGCCGCCCGCGCTTTCGCCTGCCGGCACCGGAAGATCCTTGCGGGCGGCGGCATAGACGCTGCAATACTTGGAATGGGTGTGGATAACCCCGCCGATTTCCGGGCGGTCTTGATAAACCTTAGCGTGAAGCCCTTTTTCGGAAGTGGGCTTTAGCTGCCCCTCATATTCCAGGGTATTGATGTTTACCTTCACCATATCCCCTGCTGACAGAGCCTCATAGTCGATGCCGGAGGGGGTTACCAGCATAGATTCATCGTCCAGGCGGACGGAGAGATTTCCCCATGTGCCCTGAACAAGCCCGCAGGACACCAGCTTTCTGCCGTAGCCTGCAAGCTGCTGTCTAAGGGCAAATTCCCGGCTTCCATCGTCTTCTATGGGATTTGAACCCACGAAATCCTTGGGCTTTGAGTATTTCTTGAGATAAACCATTCGCATCAGCTTTCGCTCCAGAGCGTTTATGTGGCAGGGAGCGCCGATTTTCTCCGCAAGAAGGGTGACTTCTGCGGACTTTTCAAGGACGCTTAAGGCAACCTCCGCTTCCCTTTGGCTGCGCCCCACAGTAACCGTATAACCGGTAAAATCGCCGTTTCCCTCCTGTCCGGTGATTACGAAGCCACCGGCGTTATTTCCGAGAGTCTTAAGGAGCGAGGAAAGGGCATTTTCGGGGTTCTTGCGCCCGTCGATGACAGGAGCTTTCGAGCCGATAATCTGCGCCATATCGTCCAGGGAGGGAATCAGCGCCTCGCCCCGTTTCAGCCACTCCATGCAGTATGTGGTTTGGGAGGCGAGGGCAAAACCGCCGCCGCTTCCAGCTATCTTTTCAATCTTTTCAAATTTATTTTCCATACTTAAGCCTCCGTATCAAATCTAAGGGTAAATAAACGCAAATAATTGTGAACCCGCCGCCTATGCCTCCGTAAAGCGTTCCCCGTTTGCCAGCTTATAAGCCTTTTCCAGGGAGTGGAATACATTTTTATAGTCGCAGAACAGCTTGTCGTAAACCTTTGCATTTTCCGGATTCGGGCTGTATCGCTTCTCGATTTTTACAAAATCCTTTGCTGCCGAGAAGCCCGGAAGCTCACCGAGGCCGATGAGTGCTACCACCGCGGCCCCCACAGCCCCTGCGTTTCTTGGGTCGCGAACTACCGCAAAATGTTTGCCGGTAATGTCCGCAATCATCTGCATCCAGCCATCGTCCAGTGCGCCGCCGCCGATGATGCGGAAATTATCGCAGGAAAATCCATAGTCATTCTTGTAGTTTTCCAGAATCCAGCGGAGGTTGTAGCCGATTCCCTCGTATACCGCCCGCATGAGATGCTCTCGGGTGTGAACCATGGTCATGTTGAAAAGGGTGGCTCTGGTGGTGGTGGAGGAAACAGGGCAGCGCTC
>CAVJCN010000180.1:0-4669 GCA_963647945.1 Absicoccus sp.
CCGCAGCAGGAGCCGCAACGGAAGCCGCAAAAGTTCTGCGAGTATTTTGCCTAAATTGTCTGTAAAAGTAAAAAAGACCTTGCGGTCTTTTTTACTGAATTATTTCATACATTTTTGTTGCGGCTTCTTTCTTACAAGATTCGCTTATTTCCAAAATTCTCGCGGATACGGAGCTGTTGCCGAACTCGATGTGGATGATGTCACCCACCTTGACCTCGGTTCCTGCCTTTGCGGGTTTGCCGTTTATCGAAATACGCCCCTGATCACAAGCCTCTTTCGCCACGGTTCGCCTGCGTATCAATCTTGAGTTTTTCAAAAACTTGTCGATTCTCATAAGTGCCTTTCCCTAACCCTCTAATGAGCTATTAGGTTTGAAATGTTTATAATAAAGGCAATTGCTTGCCTAAATTATCAAAGTAGTTTGCCGGCACAATACCGGCAAAACATTATCTTATTTGTTTACTGCATCCTTTAATGCTTTGCCTGCCTTGAATACAGGAGCCTTTGACGCTTCAATCTTGATAACTTCTTCAGGCTTTCTAGGGTTTCTTCCCTGTCTTGCCTTTCTCTCTCTTGTTTCAAAAGTACCAAAACCGATGAGCTGTACTTTGTCACCCTTTACTAATGCCTCTTCGATGCTTGCAACTACTGCGTTAATAGCAGTTTCTGCATCCTTCTTAGTGAAATTGGTCTTTTCTGCAACTGCAGCAACTAATTCAGCCTTGTTCATTTTTAATCCTCCTTTAGATAATAGTAAATAAATATTAACAAAATAATGCCTATTCTTTATGTTCTAAACCTTTCGCCTCTTCCCAAAGCTCGTCCATCTCATCTAGTGACATATCTTCTAAGTTCCTGCCTTTGGCAACCGCTCTTTCTTCGATATAGCGAAATCGCCTAATGAACTTATCGATAGTATAATTCAATGCACTTTCAGGGTCAATATCCAAAAATCTGGCAACATTAACGCAAGAGAACAACAAATCCCCCATCTCCTCTTCAATCCTCCGGGCTGACGCGGTTTCTTCGGCGCACTGCTCTTTGAGCTCAGCTTGCTCCTCCGTAACCTTATCAAACGCCGCGGAAACATCTGTCCAGTCAAAGCCCACATCAGCGGCTTTCTTCTGAACCTTGAATGCTCGCGTCAATGCCGGCAAGGCCCTAGGCACTCTCTCAAGGCGGGAAGCACATGATTCTTCGTGCTTCTCCTTTACCTTGATATTTTCCCATTTTTCAAGCACTTTGTCAATAGATTTTGCGCTATTATTTTGTGTTTCTTGCAAAAAAACATGGGGATGGCGGCGTATCATTTTCTCGCATTCCTCATTTATCAGGTCTTTCAGGTCAAAGTTACCGGATTCTTCTGCAAGCTGCGCATGAAAGACAACCTGCAAAAGCACATCTCCCAGCTCTTCCCTCAGGTTTGCCATATCCTTATTGTTTATCGCCTCAACTGCCTCGTATGCCTCTTCAATCATGCCCTTTCGCAGAGTTTCGTGGGTCTGCACCTTGTCCCAGGGGCATTCCCGCCTCAGGAGAGAAATGATTTCCGCAAGCCTTTCTATTGCCTCTTTGCTGTCTTTTCCCGAGTCGGTTAAATATAAATATTCTTCTCTTATAGCCATAGTCTTACCTACTTTATAAATTTGTCAATAATTTTTACAAGTTTGTCGCCCTTTGGAAGTCTTGCCAGTTCTTCCTTTGTTATCGCCTTTATCATGAAAACCAAAACCACATAGCATACTGCGCCGATGGTAATTGCAAGAAGCGTGGATATGGCATTGCTTGCCGTTAGGAAAAACAACAGTTTGTATCCCGCAAATGCCGCTATTCCCATGAGAACCGAAGCCAGCGCCGGCTTTAAATATGTCATGGAATAATCGAATTTGATGTTGATATCCTTTTTTAAATATGCCCCATTCAGCACCGTGGCTATGATATATGCCACGATCGAGCCGATAGGCCCGCCGTTTACATTGATGGGTTTTATTCCCACCAGCACATAGGTCAGCACCAGCTTTGCAAGGGAACCGATGGCAAGATTTTTTACAGGAATAACCTGCCTGTCAACGCCTTGAAGGGCTCCCGTAAGAGTCTGAAGTGCCGACATGAAAATGATTCCCACGCACATTATCCGAAGGGTCGGCACGGATGCCGTTGCCTCCGCAAGCTGACTTGGATAAAGCAAATGCAGGATCGGCTCTGCAAGGGAGAACATCCCCACGGCACAGGGAAAGCTGATGAGCATTGCCGCCCGCATTCCCAATTTACAGGTTTCCCTGACATCGTTCATATTGCCGATGCTAAAGCCCGCCGCTATTGCAGGTACAAGGCTCATTACCACAGCCTGGGTAAATGCCTGGGGCAGTCCGATCAGGGAGTTGCAGTATCCTCCAAGCCTTCCCCACAGCACCTTTGATTCCACAAGGCTCCAACCGCTGGCTTGTAATCTTCTCATTATCACAGCACTGTCTATGGTTTCCATTAATGGAAGTATCGATGCGCCGATGGTTATTGGTATTGCAATCACCAACAGTCTTTTTATGATTGCCGATGTACTTTCCAGCCTCTCATTTGACTTGTTTCTGTGTATTTTGCTTCTTATCGCCGGTAGGTTAAGAAGATAAATTGCTATGACTACGATAAGCCCGGCAACGGCCCCTGCAGTACATCCGAATGTGGCTCCTGCGTTGGTGGCTTCCAGCCCCGCAGGTATCAGGTAATATGCCAGGGAAAGCCCCACCACTACCCTGAAAAGCTGTTCAAAAAACTGGGACAGCGCCGTGGGATTCATGTTTTGCCGTCCCTGGAAATAGCCCCTGTAAGCCGCCATTATGGGAACGAAAAACAGTGATGGTGCGATTGCCTGAATAGACAGACTCGTTCCCGGATTTTTAAGCACCGCATCTTCGATAAATCCCGCCCCGAAATGCATCAGCATAAACGAAAGGAATCCAAACACCGCCATAAATAAAAGCGATGTATGAAAAACCTTGTGGGCGCCGCCGTAGTTGTTTACCACGACTCTTTCGGATACCATTTTCGATATTGCCACGGGAATCCCTGCGGTGGAAAGGGTAAGGAAAAACACATAAATCGGATAAACCGAGCTGTAATATGAAATTCCCTCTGCGCCTATCCAGTTGGTCAAAGGAAGTCTAAAGAAAACTCCCATAATCTTCACCAAAATTCCGGCAACTCCCAGAACCGCAGCGCCCTTTAAAAATTTGTTTCCAGCCATATTATATTAGCCTTTCTTGCTTGCGTTTGCTCCTTTTCAGAGCTTTTAGCATCTTTTGGATTTTGCCTTTTACAGGGTCTTGAGTATCTTCTCGGTATGAAGCTTTGCTTCCCTCATAACCCGCTGAATATCCATGGTCAGATATTCGCCGTTTTCGTAAAGCACCTTCCCGTCTGCCATAGTCATAAGAACATCGGTGCCGGACGCCGAATAGACAAGGTTGGTTTTCAGGTCGTGGGTCGGGCACATATTCGGGGTGCTGATATCCACCACGATTAGGTCTGCACGAAAACCCTCTTTGAGCAGTCCGCAGTCGGTTCTGCCCTGTCCGAGAGCTCCGCCTCTGGTCGCGGCATACAAGGTCTCCGTCGGAGTAACAGCGGTAGGATCTCGGAACATCATCTTCGATGCCATGGCAAAGACCTTCATTTCCTCGAAGAAATTAAGGCTGTTGTTGCTTGCCACGCTGTCGGTTCCTATGGCAACCCTCACCCCTCGCCGCAGAAGCTCCGGCACATTGCAAACGCCGCTGGCCAGTTTCATATTGCTCACAGGATTGGAAGCCACCGTCACATTCTTTTCTTTCAATATGTCAAAGTCTTCCCCCTCGATCCAGACACAGTGCGCCGCCGTAGTGGGTAGATCCAGCGCCCCAAGACTTGCAAAATACTGTATCGGAGTAAGGGAATGTCTTTCCTTGCACTGTTCATGTTCAAGCCGGGTTTCGGAGGCGTGAATGTGCATTCTTGCCCCCACTTCCTTGCCGTACTCAGCCACTGCCCGCACCGCCAGCGGATTTGAGGTGTATTCGGCGTGAATGCTCACATCAATTTTTATTCTTTCATCATCGGTATTATGATATGCTTCAAAGGTTCTTTTCATTTCCTGCATGGATGGAAGCTGCCAAACATCGCTGTCGTCAAAGTTGACTATCGCCCGGGAAATACTCCCTTTCATCCCGGATTCCGAAGTTGCGGCCACCATATCGTCTATAAAATAGTACATATCGCTGGTGGATACGATGCCAAAGCGCATGGATTCTGCCATGGTAAGCATGGTTGCCCAGTAAACCGCCTCGCCGGTGAGTTTGTCCTCGAAAGGAAAGATTTTTTTGTTCAGCCAGTCCTGAAGCGCCATATTTTCGCCGTAACCCCGCATAAGCGCCATGGGTGAATGACCGTGGGAATTATAGAAAGCGCTCATAAGCAGTTTACCTTCTCCGTTGTAAACCCTGCCGTAGTCCGCCTCCCGAGCCGGCTCCTCCGTTCCTATATAGTCTATGCGGCTTCCGGAAACCCCCACATACATATTTTCTCTTATGTCAAAATTTTCGTCTAAAATGCTTATGTTTTTAAAGAGCATGATTTTCCCCCTTAAATAAAATTGAAATTTCGTTAAAAAGACTTGTTAAAAGACTTATCGTATAAG
>CAVJCN010000181.1:0-4642 GCA_963647945.1 Absicoccus sp.
AACAGAAAATTTTTCATCTCAGATAAGGGAAGCGGTGTTATATGACGCAAAGCCCAAACCCCTTGAAAGGACAGGGGGCGCGGAAAATGAAGACAATGCAGACAGTTCTGACAGATACATAAAAAACCAAAGGATAATCAAGGCTCTCCCCTCCGGCGGAAAAGGAAAAGCAGTAGGAATTTTGGCCCTTGCCGACAAAATAAAAGAGGACAAAACAGTGGGCAGCATCGTAGACGATGCCGCCGAGGACATTTATATTTTCCGCTTTTTTAAGGACTGTCTAAATGAGCGGGAGCTGGGGGAAACCTATTTCAACAATGAAATCGAATATATACTTACCGGCAAACTTTCGGATAAGGCTGCTCGAAAAAAGGTCAAAACCCAGCTTACCCTGCTCAGAAACGCCCTTAACTTGGCATATCTTTATTCTTGCAGCGAAAAGAGAAACGCAGTGCAGGCTGCTGCCGCATTAATCATGCCCCAGGCTCCGATAATCACCCAAGCGCTCATAATGGAGGGCTGGGCTTATATGGAGGCCGTAAATGATTTAAAACTTCTGTATGCCGGAAAGGAAGTGCCGCTGATTAAAAAAGATGAAAACTGGGCGATTTCCCTGGAAAATATTTTGGCAGTGGAATACGGCTTCGATGCGGAAGGAAATCCGGTTTCGGAAAAGGAACAAAACCGGGAAACTCAAAGTTATGTGAGCCCTCAGAAAATAGAGGGAAAAACCTACGAAGGATATCTTAAAATTTTAGTGGCGGCGCTGCCCCGGGAAACAAAAAAACTCAGAATACTTGACATAATTCAGATAAACATGAAATATTTATACTGTGAGTATTTTCTGATTTGTGACTACTACACCGGGGTTAAGTATTCCGCTTGTATAAACGGGAGAAATCATGAATTTGATGAAAAATACTAAAAGAGGCAGTTATATCGTCGAGGCGGCTATAAGTATGCCGGTATTTATACTTTGCGTTGTTGCAATCGCTTTGATCATCAATATCATCTCCGAATGTGAGAATATCGGTTTTCAAAGTGCAAGGCGAATGCACGCGATCAGCTCCGGCTCGGAAACGGCAAAAATAGCGGCTATTGCGGATTTCACATCCCTTGCAGACAGGCACAGATTAAGAACAGGCGTAACGGCAGGCGGAATCGATGAGCTAATGGAGCTTAGGACAGAATCCGAATTCAAGGTAAAAAATCCCATAGGCATAAAGGGGGAAATATCCTTTACCCAGCAGTTACGGGTGCGTGCTTTTACCGGAAAAACGGAAAATTCAACCCCGCTGTCATTGGCGGAGTTCCAAAAAAACGAAGAATCAGTTCCGGTGGTTATCTTCCCGAAATACGGCAAGCGATTTCATACCGCAGGGTGCAGGTACGCCACGAAAAATTACAACGGAAATGAATACAAAATCGAAATGGAAAAAGCAGACGCACAGGCAAAGGGCTATACTCCTTGCTTGGTTTGTGGCGGAGGAAAGGAAGATGAGGAATGAGCAAAGCTTACATAGACATGAAAAACAAAAAACAGATATATGCCAACAAGGCGGAAAAGTTAAAAGGCGGGATATGCAATGAAATTTTGCCCCTTTCGGTCATAAAAAGCAAGCGGGTTCAGAAAGGGGTATATCATACGGAGGGCTACCGAAAACTGAGTTCTTTCGGGGAAATGAATGCCTCGGAAACCCTTACGGTGATAGAGGGCGTTCTGGTGATGATCGAAAAGTTAAAAGACAATCTTTTCTTTCCGGAGGAGTATATTCTTTCCCCAGACACGGTTTATACGGACGAGGAAAAACAGAAATACAGGATTACATATATACCTGCGGGGCGGGATCAGAAAGCAGAAAGAGCCATAAGCTGCTTTATCGGAGAGATGAAAAGATACACCACCCTGGACGGGAAAATGTACCTGGACACTCTGAGAAACATGACCGAGTGCGGCAACCTGAAAACTGCACCTTTAATAGGCTTTATCGAAAATCTGAAACGGGAAATACGGGTATGCGGGATAAAATAAGGCGAATCATAACGCCTTTTTTTAATATAATGTATTAGTATATTTGGAGGTGCGAATATGACCGCAAGCAAAATGAGGCGAAAAATAAGAAAAAGGAAGAGTAAATCCGATAATTCGAGAGTGAAAATCGGAGTATTTGTTGGTATAATAGTGCTGGCAATTGTTTTGGGTTTTTTGACCGCAAGATTTGTAATCGGGCCGATTATAGGTTATAATGCAGATGAGAGCCCTGTGGAACTTGAAGAAACGGCAACGGCGGAAGATTCCGTGCAGGAAGAAATGCCGGAGGAGGGATATGCGCTCCAATTCGGGGCTTTTTCCACCAGGGATGCCGCGGAAAAACTTGCGGAAGCCCTGCAGCTCAAAGGAATTGAAACCAAAATCGTCGAAGCAGACGATGTATTTAAGGTGATAACACCTATGCTTGATGACAAAGAGGCGGCGCTTAAGGCCTTGGAGGATAGCAAAGAAAAAAATGTTGAAGATGTTTTTATAACATCTCCGGAATAAATTTGATAATTTGGTAATTTGATAAGGAGAAAATAAGAAAATGATACCTCTTTCAACCCGAATGCGACCGGATACACTTGAAAATTTTGTGGGACAAGAGCATTTTATGTACGAAGGCTCCCTGTTTTACAATTCAATAAAAAACAAGACCTTTGACTCGGCAATTTTTTTCGGCCCCTCGGGAACCGGTAAAACCACCCTGGCAAGGATAATTGCCCGGGAGATGGAGGGTGAATTTTACGAACTGAACGCCTCGGTTACGGGCACAAAGGAACTGAAAGAGCTGATTGAAAAGGCGAAACTCTCATTTTACGGACTTGAAAAAAAGCCTACATATGTTTATGTGGACGAGGTTCATCGCTGGAATAAGCTCCAACAGGACAGCCTGCTGAAGGCGCTGGAAGAGGGTGTAATCAAATTTATCGGAAGCACCACGGAAAACCCGTATTTTTCCATTAACAACGCCGTCATAAGCCGGGTGAGAAATATATATGAATTTAGGCGATTGAAAGCGGACAACCTTGTTACCATAATAAAACGCGGTATGGAGGACAAGGAGCGGGGATTCGGAAATCTCAACATAAATTATGAACCGGAGGCCCTCCGTATTCTGGCGGAAATGGCAAACGGAGATGCCAGAGTGGCGCTGGATACCCTGGGATTTATTGTGGACAACCTATCCGAGGGACAGAAAATCGACAGTTCCGTCGTATCGGAAGCAATGCAGCGGAAAATAGGCTTTTATGACAAAGAAGAGGATCGGTATAATTTGCTCAGCGCCCTTCAGAAATCCGTGCGGGGCAGTGATCCGGACGCTGCGGTACATTATCTTGCAAGGCTTCTGGACGGAGGCGCAGACATAAGAATGATCGGCAGACGGCTCCTTGTAATGGCAAGCGAAGATGTGGGGATGGCATACCCTTCCGCGATTTCCATTGTGACGGCCTGCGTTCAGGCGGCGGATATGGTAGGACTTCCGGAGGCAAGGATAAACTTGGCCCAGGCAGTTGTCCTATTGGCATCCTCGCCAAAATCCAACGCCTCATACATGGCACTGGAGGCGGCAACCAAAGACATCAAAACAAGGAAAATCGACGATGTGCCGGCCCATCTCAAGGACACCCATTATAAGGGCGCGTCGAAGCTGGGATACGGCGGCTACAAATACCCTCACTCCTTCGGGGGATATGTGAAGCAGCAGTATTTACCGGACAATCTTTACAAGGAGGGTGTGAAATACTATAATCCGACGGAAAACGGCTCAGAAGCCTCATTTAAGCGATATCTTGAGAGCTTGCAAAATAAATTTTAGTGAAAAGAGAATGACAAAAGAGAATGGCAAAGGAAATTTTAACGGCAC
The DNA here is from genome assembly GCA_963647945.1 of Absicoccus sp. GTDB lineage: Bacteria > Bacillota > Clostridia > Peptostreptococcales > Anaerovoracaceae > CAG-238. Next base: position 3,903 of record CAVJCN010000181.1, read on the forward strand.
CCTATTCGGGGTTTTGCTTTGGAGTAAAGCAGGCAATCGAAAAGACGGAGGCAGAAATCAAATTTAAAAAGGACTCAGCCGCGGAGGGAAACATTTACACATGGGGCCCGCTGATCCACAACAAAGCGGTAACGGACAGCCTCAAAGAAAAAGGTGCCTGTATCATTGATAACCTCGGAACCGTCAAAGATAAAGATGTAATAATCGTCAGATCCCACGGTGAAACGAAAGGATTTTTTGAAGAGGCGGCAAAGACAGGCTGTAAGATCGTGGACGCGACCTGTCCATTTGTAAAAAAAATACAAAAATTGGCAGAAAATGCCCATATGGCAGGCAAACAGGTGATAATAGTAGGGGACAGCACCCATCCGGAGGTTAAAGGAATAAACGGATGGTGTGAAAACAGTGCGATCATAGTAAATTCTCCGGAGGAAGTGCGGGAAGTTTTGGAAAACTGCGGGGGAAAAGACTTGTTTCTGGTGGCGCAGACTACGATAAAAAAAGAGCTTTTGGACGCAGTCATCGACGCTTTGAAAGAAAACAATATACAAACGGAAGTCAATAATACGATCTGTAATGCCACCTCCCTCAGACAAAAAAGCTGCGCAGACCTTGCCGAAATTTGTGACGCAATGCTCATAATCGGAGGCAGGGAAAGCTCAAATACCGGAAAATTGTTTGAAATATCAAAAAAAAAGTGCAAAAAAACATTTTTTGTTGAAAAAATCGAAGATTTACCG
>CAVJCN010000182.1:0-4620 GCA_963647945.1 Absicoccus sp.
CCTCCATTTCGGGGGAGCTTATTTTTGCGGTAAGACCGCACAACTGAGGTGTTGCTATAATTCCATCTGAAATCCGAGATGAATTTCCAAACGGAACGCTTGCGGCAAATGAGACTTTCGGTCATTCCCTTTTTTCTATATTGTTGGGATATTGCTGACGAATGATTTTTACAGTTGTCAGAATGGTGATAAAATTGAGAATGCTGTCACAGATCAGAGACAATCCGAGAATCGTGACCATGATCTTCATGCTCTCGCTTGGTCTGAAGATCAGCAAGCAGCCGAAAGCACCGGTCACGATGGCAAATATCAGTATCAGCCACCACAGCGGGATACCAAACGGTCTTGCATCCATGGCAATTCCGATTCTCAGCATGCCGTCCGTTAAAATCAGAATTCCGAAGACTGTGCACAGAAACGACATGGTGGCCTCAGTATGAAACATCATACTGATTCCGAGCGCCAACATCAGAATTCCGGAGACTAAATCATTTTCAAAGGCCAATCGGAACAGATCCTTTGAAAAGAAGCCGACCAATTTGATTGCTCCGAACACACACAAAATGATACTGACGAATATACCTGCCAATCTTAAAGAAAAATTCGGAAACAGGATCAAAAGAACCCCGATCAGGCACAACAGTGTTGACATGGCCAGATACCCGATCTTGGCGATTCTCATAGGTGCAACTGAACGCATAAAAAACCTCCTTTGCATAGCTTAAGACGCAGTGTTGCCTTAAGTATATCAATTTTTTTGTCTCTCCGAAACGGACAAATAGGGAGGAGTATTACAAAATGCCACACTAACCGCAATTTGTCCCAATTTGCCTCACTTGTTTGAGTTTGTCCCAAAATGCCACAAAACAGGTTTTCTGCCCATTGCGACATTTTTTACACACAGGTATACTGAAAATCAAAGTAATGAGTTAAGGAGGCATTTTTATGAGACCGGTTCAAATCATTACCGATTCCTGTGCCGATATTGACCAATCGATCCGTACCCGTTACGGCATTGATTATGCTCGCATGAAAACGATTCAGGACGGAAAAGAACAGTGGGCAAGCCTTGATTTTAAATACTATACTCCCAAGGAGCTTTACGACACGATGCGCGCCGGCAACCGTATATTGACAGCGCAGGTGCCGACGGAGGAATTTGAAAGGATCTTCCGTAAGTATCTGGAGGAAGGAAAGGACATCGTCTATATCGGATGCTCCTTAAAGCAATCCGGCTCCGTAAATACCGGAGCGGTCATAGCAAAAAAAATATCGGAGAACTTCCCCGGGGCAAGCATATTCTGCATTGATTCGCTTAATGCCTGCATGGGTGAAGGTATGCTCGCCGTGCGTGCGGCGGAATACCGTGACGCAGGGCTTGACGCTAAATCCATCGCAGAGCGAATCACGGCAGACCGCAATCTGGTGAATGAATACTGCACGGTGCACAGTCTCGATGCGCTCAAGCGTTCCGGTCGTGTCAAGGCTTCGGCGGCGTTCTTCGGCAACCTGTTCGGCGTCAAGCCGATCATTATTTCCGATAAAAATGGTTATCAGACTCCAATAAAAAAGGTAAAAGGATTTCAGACCTCCATCCGGGAGATCGTGGCGCTTTTGAAGGACTCCATCCTCGATGCGGAGCAGCAGTGTATCTACATTGCCCACGCCGATTGTGCCGAGGAGGCAGAGACGCTGCGGCAGCTGGTGGAGCAGGAAATCCCCTGCCGGGAGATCCATGTCGGTTATATCGGGCCGATCATCGGCGCTTCGGTCGGTCCGGATGCGCTGGCGATTTTCGGCTTTGGCAAGGAAGTGACATTTGAAGGATGATGAATACACAAACACTTGATGCAAAAACCTTTCTGCACCTAATTGAGGGCGGCAAGGATAATCTGCGTGTCCATGCAGAAACGGTCAACGACCTGAATGTGTTCCCGATTCCCGACGGTGATACGGGCGCAAACATGAGCATGACTGTCGAGGGCGGACTCGGTGCGGTTCAATCCGATAGCTGCGACACGCTCGGCGACGCTGCGCAGCAATTGGCAAGCGGTATGCTGATGAGTGCCAGAGGCAACTCCGGCGTGATTCTGTCTCAGCTATTTGCCGGCTTTGCCTCAGCACTTGGCGACAAGGAAACGGCAGATATTGCAGCACTGTCCGAGGCACTGGAAACCGGTGTAAAGTTCGCCTACGATTCGGTCGCCGTACCTACGGAGGGAACAATTTTGACCGTTGCCAGAGAGGCGGCGGATGCTGCGTCCCACATTCGGGGGAAGAAGACGCTGGAGGAATTTTGGCAGGTATATATGGATGAGCTGCAGGCGTCTTTGCAGCGCACGCCGGAGCTGTTGCCCGTGCTTAAAGAAGCCGGTGTAATAGATTCCGGAGGCGCCGGACTGTATTATATCGCCGATGGGATTCGTCGTGCATTTCGTGGAGAGAGCATTTCTGTACAGTCCCCCGAAAGCTCCGAACCCAAAGCACTCGTTAATTTTGCAAATTTCAACGAAAACACCGTCATGACATACGGCTATTGCACAGAATTTCTGCTGCAGCTGCAACATGCCAAAACCGATATTTCCGCTTTTTCCACGGATAAGCTATTGAAAAAGCTCGGCACGATGGGAAATTCAATCGTGGCGTTCCAAAACGGCAGCGTTGTGAAGGTGCATATCCATACAATGACACCCGGTGAGGTTCTGAACTATTGCCAGCAATTCGGTGAGTTTCTGACGCTGAAGATCGAAAATATGACTTTGCAGCATCAGGATACCCTTGTGGAAAAAGCCGCCGAGCCTACAAAGCCCCGTGTGGAAAGAAAGAAATTCGCGCTGGTCACTGTTGCTTCGGGCGACGGGATTCGTGAGGCTTTTTTGCAGTTGGGAGCAGACGCTGTGCTGGACGGAGGGCAGACCCAAAATCCCTCCGCAGCGGATTTTATCCGTGCCTTCGACGAGGTAAATGCAGAGACGATTTTTGTGCTGCCGAACAACGGCAATATTCTGCTGACCGCCAAGCAGGCCGGTGCACTTTATAAGAAAGCCGTTGTCCGCGTGCTGAACAGCCGGAATATCGGCGAGGGATATGCGGCGCTGTCCATGCTCAGCTACGACAGCGGCGATGAAGATACCATTGCCGACCTGCTCGACGAGGCTATGCAGGGGGTAGCGACCGGGATGATCAGTCGAGCCGTTCGGGATTCGGTCTGCAACGGCATTCGGGTGAACAAGGACGATTTTATTGCCTTCACCGACGGAACGGTCTTGAACGCCTCCGGGGAACGGCTTGAGGCGGCAATGACTTTGCTGAAAAAGCTGCAAACCCAACAGCATGAGATACTGATCGCTGTATACGGGGCGGATTTCCCGGCGGAGGAACGAGCGGCCTTTCGAGAGGCGGTCGCCTCCTCTTATCGGAATACGGAATTATGTGAGCTTGACGGAAAGCAGAGTATATATGACCTGATTGTGATCGTGGAGTAATGATGAAAGTGGATTTTACAAAAGAGATGAAGAGGGAGTACACCATATTGGCACCGGACATTTTCCCTACCCATATGGAGCTGTTGGAGGAAGTGTTCCGCCTGTACGGCTATCGCCTGCAAGTGCTTCATTACGAAGGATCCGAGGTGATCGAAACCGGGCTGAAGGTGCTTAATAACGATGTCTGCTATCCGGCAATCTGTATGCTCGGACAGCAGCTTTACGCCCTGACCTGTGGGGATTATGATCCTCACAAGACAGCCCTCATTCAGTTTCAGACCGGTGGCGGCTGCAGAGCCTCGAATTATATCTGTCTGCTACGCAAGGCTCTGGCAGATATGGGAATGGACTATGTCCCTGTCATTTCGCTGAGCTTCGGAGGATATGAGCATTACAGCGGCTTCAAAATCACTCCCGGAATGGCAGTCATCGGGTTGCGAAGCCTGATCTACGGCGATATGCTGTTGCTGCTTAAGAACCAGTGCCTGCCCTACGAGAAGGAGTCGGGCAGCACCCTTGCACTGGTTCAGAAATGGGTTACCTGTCTTACGGAGCAGTTTCGTCGGAAACGAGGGCTGTCCGGCAGAGCCATGCGTAAAAACCTTGCGGCGATGGCAAGAGATTTTCACGAGCTGCCCAAGGTGCCACGCACCGTGACGAAGGTCGGCATCGTCGGGGAGATCTATGTCAAATATTCCTCGTTCGGCAACAACGGGCTGGAGAAATTTCTGCTGTCACAAGACTGTGAATATATGATTCCGGGCGTGCTGGGCTTTTTTCAGTATTGCTTTGCCAATGTGGAGACCGACCATCGCTATTACGGCGGCAGTGCGGTCAAGCGGCTTGCCGGGCGCAAGGCGGAACACATCGCCGCCGAATGGGAGGGCTGGCTCATTGAGGCACTGAAGCCTTATCCGGAATTTGTCCCTCCGGCGTGCTTTGAACGGGTAAAGACTCTGGCAGACCGAGTGATCGACCGGGGCGTGAAAATGGGAGAGGGCTGGCTGCTGTCCGGTGAGGCGGCGGAGATGATCGAAAAGGGCTATACCAACATCATCTGTGCGCAGCCCTTCGGCTGCCTGCCCAATCACATCGCCGGCAAGGGTACGATTCGCCGTTTGCGGGAGCTGTATCC
>CAVJCN010000183.1:0-4609 GCA_963647945.1 Absicoccus sp.
ACGGGATTTGCGGATTTGGTAGAAACGAAAAATAAGATGGGAAAATAAGACGGAAAATAAGAGGTGAGATTTATGAGCTACAGCATGAATGACATCATCTACAAGAAGCGTGAGGGCGGTGAGCTTTCCAAGGAAGAAATAGAATATTTTATCGGCGGCTATGTTGCAGGGGATATTCCCGATTATCAAGCCTCGGCGCTGCTGATGGCGATATTTTTCAGAGGTCTTGGCAGGACGGAAACCTTTCAGCTTACCAACGCCATGCGCTATTCCGGGGATACCATCGACCTTTCCCCTATAAAGGGAATCAAGGTAGACAAACATTCCACCGGGGGTGTGGGCGACAAAACGACCCTTATAGTCGCTCCCCTTGCTTCGGCATGGGGCGTTCCCATTGCCAAGATGAGCGGGCGAGGCCTTGGATTTACCGGAGGAACGGTAGACAAGATGGAGTCCATACCGGGCTTTCGCACTTCCCTTGAGCCGGAGAAATTTCTCGCTCAGGTAAACGAAATCGGCATGGCTGTAATCGGTCAGACTGCTCACATTACCCCGGCGGACAAGAAACTTTATGCACTCCGGGATGTCACCGCCACCGTTGACAACTTCGGGCTGATCGCCTCTTCAATAATGAGCAAAAAACTTGCGGCGGGAAGCGATGCCATCGTTCTCGATGTAAAGGTTGGGGACGGCGCTTTTATGGAAAACATCAATGATGCCCGAACCCTTGCGGATCTGATGGTGGATATCGGGGAGCAAGCAGGAAGAAGAACCGTTGCCGCCATTACCGAGATGGGGCAGCCCCTCGGATGCGCGGTGGGAAACGCTCTGGAAGTCATCGAGGCAATTGAAACCCTAAAGGGAAAGGGCCCCGATGACATCACCGAGCTTGCGGAAAAACTTGCGGGAATCATGATTTACCTCGGCGGCAAAGCAGAGTCTCCGGAGCAGGGATATGATATGGCAGAGGAAGCGCTCCGAAGCGGAAAAGGACTGGGGCAGTTCAGGAGATTCGTGGCAGCCCAGGGCGGAAACCCGGCAGTGGTGGAGGACTACTCTCTGTTTCCACAGGCGGCCCACAGACTTGAGCTCAAAGCAGAAGCAGGCGGTTATGTTTCAAAGATTGGGGCACGCAGCGTCGGCCTTGCCTCCCAGCATACGGGAGCAGGCAGGGCAACGAAGGAAGATAAAATCGACCTTTCCGCAGGAATATATCTGCATAAAAAGGTTGGAGATCCGGTGAACAAAGGGGATATCCTTGCTACTTTCTACGGCAATGACCCCGCAAAGCTGAAGGATGGAATGGAAGAAGCCCGCAAGGCCTTTGAAATATCCCGGGAAAGGGTTGAGAAACCGAAGCTGATCAAGGAAATTATCGGGCTGTAAAGAAACTGAAAAAAGTGAACAAAAAGCCCCGAGAGTCTTGAAGATTTTCAGGGCCTGTAGTATACTATAAGAAATTTCGGTCAAAATATACCTAAATATCTTATAGGAGGGAGCAAATGGATCGAATCATCAAAAGAGATTCCTATTTGGAGCAACTCATAAAACGCCAAAACAATGGATTGATTAAAATTGTAACGGGAATCCGGCGCTGTGGAAAATCTTTTTTGCTGCGTACGATTTTCAAAAATTATCTGCTGAACAGCGGTGTAGATGAAAGTCATATCATTGAAATGGCATTTGATTTGTTTGATAATATCGAATTCAGAGATCCGAAAAAATTCTATCCTTGGGCGAAAGAGCGGATGAAGGATGAGGGAACATATTATTTCCTATTGGACGAAGTGCAATTACTGGACGAGTTTGTAAGCGTCCTGAACGGACTGGCAGATAAAAAGAACTGCGATGTGTATGCCACCGGAAGCAATGCGAAATTCCTTTCAAAGGACATTGCGACGGAATTTGGGGGAAGAAGCGACGAAATTCATATGTATCCTCTGAGTTTTTCTGAATTTATGTCGGTTTACGACGGCAACCGTTATGACGGATGGAATGAATATGTTACTTATGGGGGAATCCCGCTTATCGTGTTGGCTGCGTCGGACGAGCAGAAAATGGCGCTTTTGGATAACCTTTTAAAAGAAACCTATCTTAGTGATATTGTCAAGCGGAACAAGCTTCGTAACATTGGGGAAATGGAGACATTGCTAGATATCCTTGCCTCTGCCATAGGCTCTTTGACGAACCCGAATAAACTGCAAAACACATTTAAGAGCGTAAATCAATCCAAAATAACCGCGACGACAATAACCAAGTACATTGAGTACCTGAAGGACGCTTTTCTGATTGAAGAAGCCAGACGTTTTGACATTAAAGGGAAAAAATACATTGGAACGCCTATGAAATATTACTTCATGGACATGGGACTTAGAAATGCCAGAATTAACTTTCGCCAAATGGAAGTAACCCACGCTATGGAAAATGTAATCTATAATGAGTTAAGAATGCGGGGCTACAGCGTTGATGTGGGAAATATCAGCATTGTGGAAGCAGGGAACGATGGGAAGCAGACCAAAAAACAGCTGGAGGTAGATTTTATATGTAATAAAGGCTCTAAAAAGTATTATTTACAGTCAGCATATACGCTTGGCACTCGAGAAAAACTGGAGCAGGAAATCAGACCTTTCCTGAAAATAAACGATTCCTTTAAGAAAATCATAATTACCTCGGATACCCCCAAACCATTTTATACTGACGAGGGAATCCTGATGATAAACCTATATGACTTTCTGCTACAAGCAGATTCTTTGGAAATATAGCCCCGAATAGACATATTTAAAACAAGAGCCTCATATACTTTACCACTAAAGGTGAAGGGGTGAGGCTTTTTTATGTGGAAAAAGATCGTATCGAGTATCGTGGGGGTAAGTCTTGTCCTCTGTGGTTTTGTGGGACTTTCGCGGCTGGAAGAAAAGCTCCCGAAGCAGGAGCCCATTGAAGTTGAAACCGTAAGCGATGTGCCAAGCCGTGACAGGGGGCCGCAGGCAGGATTCACCGTTGAAGCAAAGGGCGCGGTGCTGATAGATGCAGAAAGCGGTCAGGTACTTTTTCAGCAAGATGCACATAAGGAACTTCCCCTTGCCTCCGTAACGAAAGTAATGACCATGCTTCTGGTTATGGAAGCGGCGGACAGCGGCAAAATCACCTTAGAGGATGAGGTCACGATTTCAGAACGGGCAGCCTCCATGGGCGGAAGCCAGATGTATATGGAGGCAGGCGAAACCCACAAGGTCAGCGAACTTATGGAGGGAGTTGCCATGGCCTCCGCAAATGACGGCTGCGTGGCTCTTGCGGAGTTTGTCGCCGGCAGCGAGGAAATTTTCGTGGAGAGGATGAACGCCATGGCGGCGGAGCTTGGAATGACAGATACCCATTTTGTAAATACCAACGGGCTTCCTGTGGCAGATCATTATTCCAGTGCATATGATATAGCAGTCATGTCGCGTAAACTCTACGCATTTGAGGAAACTCACGAGTGGTTTACCACATGGCAGAGCACCATAACGGTAGGACTTCCGGGCAAGGAAAAGGAATTTGGTCTTACCAATACAAACAAGCTGATAAAAACCTATCCGGGCTGCAACGGCATAAAGACCGGGTTCACAAGTGAGGCGGGCTACTGCCTCAGTGCCTCGGCAACCCGTGATGATGTGCATTTGATAGCGGTTACCCTGGGCTGTGAAACGGCAAAGAATCGAAACGCGCAGGTTGCAAAGCTCTTCGACTACGGTTTTGCAAACTATGAGGCGGCAGTCCTTGCAGAGCAGGGGGATGTAGTGGGAGAAATGAAAATTGCCCGGGGAACTCCGGAAAACATTCAACTTGTTGCCGGAGAGAAAATAACCGCACTGGCACCCAAGGGAGAAAAAGAGTCGGTGACAAGCAAGATAAACCTCGATCAAAATGTGCCGCTGCCTCTTTCGGCGGGAGATAAGGTGGGGGAAATGATTGTATACAGAAATGGGGAAAAAGTCGGCAGTTATCCTGTTTTAGCAAAAAATAGCGTGGAAAAGGCAAGTTTCAAAGACCTTGCAATACGAAAAATCACCGGATAGCGAAAATCCGAAAGAGTATACATTCTAAAGAGGAGGTAAAAAAAGTGGAACAGGAATATATTCTGTCATTTTCGTCTTTTTATAAAGCGGCATACGCCGAGGATATGCTGGAAGAAAGCGGGATCCGCGCTGCCATGAAAAAGCTGCCTGCGGAACTTGTAAGATCCTGCGGAACCGGGCTTTATCTGAGAAGCGGCGACATCGACGAAGTCCTCAGAGTTCTTGACAACAAGCAGATCGTACCGGCGGGGGTTTTCCGCATAAAAAGAGAAGAAAAAAATCGCAAAAGCTATATAAGAGTCAGATAGCATACAAAGTCTGCCGGGGCAAAACAGTCCGTTTACGGATGCCTCAGGTAGGCTTTTTTTTAAGTTGCGGAAAGGGCAAAAAAGCAAAAATGCCGGGGGATATGACAAAGAATTTCTTGTGATGTAAGAGGGGTTGTGGTATAATACTTTCGACGATTATAAGGACGGCGATGCCGAACAATCATTTTGCGGAGGTAGCAGATGGAACCCATATACAAGAGAGTTTTGCTGAAAATCAGCGGA
>CAVJCN010000184.1:0-4586 GCA_963647945.1 Absicoccus sp.
CAACTACGCTGTCCCTATGATTTTCCATTTCCTGGACGATGGTATTTATCGCCTCATCGCCAAAGGAGCCGGATCTGTCATCTACAAGGGAATATGCTTCGTCAATAAACAGCACGCCCCCATCGGCATCGGCAAATTTTTTCTTAATCGTAGTTGCCGTCCAGCCAACATATTTTCCGACTAGATCCCCTCGCCCGGCTTCTATGAGATGCCCCTTAGATAAAATCTCGTTTTCCCGGAGGATTTGGGCAAATAGTCTTGCAACGCTTGTTTTTGCCGTGCCGGGAGAGCCCGTAAAGGACATGTGCATCGCAGGATGATCCCCTTTCATTCCCTTATCGCGAAAGAGCTTTTGCGCCTTGTAATAGTCAAGAGCGTTTTGGATCACTTCCTTTGCGTTTTCAAGGCCTACCATTTCACTAAGGCGGCTATACGCGCTTCCTTTCGGTGAGGATTTGATAATCTCGCTCTTTGCGCTTGTAATTTCCCTGTATTGGGGATAAACCTCCGTCTTTAGCTTCACATTATACCAGGCATCGAATAGGTCTCGAAGTTCTTTTGCAATATATCTTTTGCCCTCTTCTAATTTTCCGTAAAGGATTTTATCGCAGCTTACGCCCTGCGCTTTTGCAAGGCATTTTAGATAATCTTTTGCTTTCGTGCCGGTTACATATTCTTCTCTGATTTCGACAATGCTTGTATGCCCAAGGTTTTCATAAAACATATCCTTGATCGATGTACATTCCCGGGGAAAGGCAAATATGGTGAGCACCTTGTTTGTGTTTGCTCTCATAATTTCGCAAAGATTTGTAACCGCCCATCTTGCAGCGCCGGCAGTGTCGCTTTCTTCATCGTCCTTCAGATCGAATCTGATGATAATCGCGCCTCCTGCGGCGGATTTATATAGCTGTTCAATTCCTTGCAGAGAAATGTTGTCGAAGTCAGACACATCAAAATAGCTGTATCTCTTATTTAAAAGCCTGCCGTTTTGGTAAAGCGCCGAAAGAAGAAGCTGCCAGACTTCTTTTCTTGTATTAACATCATCGGAAAAAAGCATGTAGTGTACGGGATGCCCCTCTGCCTTTGGCGCAGCTTTTCCTGCGTAGATTCTGTCAATTTCGGCAGTAAATGTATCGTTCAGCAGGAGGGATTCCGCCTTTTTATAGATTTCCTTCTTCCTGCCTGCCTCTATCATGTTTTCGCCAAAGGTAAAGCCCATGCGTGAGCTTCCGATAAGCCGATCAAGCTCAAACTCATCAATTATATCGTCTTCGTCTTCGATAAAGCCCTCGCGATCTGCCATTCTGAAAAGGGATCTTGCCATGTTAAGCGTCCCCTCTTCTATTTTTTCATCATCATACTCTAAGCCCAGGGCATTAAGATAGTCGTGGGCCTTTTTCCTGACATCAAAATGACTGTCGCAAACAATTCCTGTAATGAAAAGTTTTCCCCCAACTCTTGCCGGAATAAACCGCCCATTTTTTAATTCTTTTTCATTAAAAGCATTGCACTTTAACTGAATCATGTCCTTAAGCTCTTTTCGGTATGCGTTTTCCTGTTCAAACCGTTCTCGGTCGCTGCCTTCAAATTCAACCTTTTTCAGTGTAACTTCAAGTTTATAGAATTGCATAAATGATTCCTCTTTCCGCATCTGAATCGTGCATTAGCCTCAAAATCAAGATTTGCTATAAAGATTGCTATAATCACAAGCCTCTAACCGAACTCGGCTGTGCAGGGCAGCTGCCCCAGTTTTCTCTAAATTCGCCATGTGTGAAATTTCTTTTCGATCTCCCTTGCATGAACCATAAATAATAAGGGATAATCAATAACTTTTTCGCCTGTTTCATTTGACTTTTGACACTTTTTTAGGCGATGGCATCTCTATCGTTTTAGCGAATTCAGACGGAATTAAAACGGAATTTAGACGGTATTTGGGCAGATGGAATTTCTATTCCGGAAGGTCAAATTCCATCTTTACGGTGGTATTTACCACATCAAGGGCTGTCTGTACTTTTCTGAGTTCGTCGGAAACCCTGATGTAGTCGGATTTTGCCACCGCAACATCGTAGTTTGCATAGCAGTAATCGATAACCGTGTTTCTGCCGATTCCGATTGCAGCGGTTCTTTGCTTCGGAAGGCAGCTTTGCATATTGTAAAGCCTGTTTTTCATTTCCGTGAGCTGAGGGATATACACAAGCACCTGATCGATGGTCATGTCGGTGCCTGTAACTACCTGGGAAGCGTTGAAGGTATTTATCGCGTGCTTCAAAATTCTAATCTTCCTGTCGATGGTTTCAATCAGCCGCTGCGTAGCTTGGTAGTCATATTCCGGTCTTACGGATTCCACATCTTCGCCAAGAGCCGCATTAAACATTGCGCTCTGGCGCTCATTCTCAAGGGCGATGTTCTTTTCTTCGGTTAATTTTTTGAGCATCTTCGACGCTTCTACCGATGTTAAGCTGTATTTCATTTTCTACCTCTTTTCTTTTTAACAAAGATGTATTTTTTCTAATCTTCGCACTCGCTTTATCTTACATATAAATTCTATCAGTCAAAATCTCAAAAATCAACCAAAACGCGTCCTAATTTCGGTACGCAAAGGTTCTTGCAAAGGCTCTTACAAATACTCTCGCAAAGATTCCGCAACATATATGATGCTCCTTTCTCGAAGAACCCCATGGGAAAGAGCCTCTATTATCTTCAGGTCGCTCCCGTCTATTCCGGCTATAATGATCGGTCGTTTTATGTAGTTAAAATTCCTGATTTTCTCCAGCTCCTCCCAAAAGCAGGTGATGTTAAAATAGGACAGTATTTCAAGGCAAAAGCCGTTTTTTCCATCCTCACCCTCTAGATTTGCGCCGCCTTTGTTCTCTCCTTCTATCGCAAATACTCCGTCGCTATGCAGGCTTATCCTTGCTTCGGAATCCGAAAATATTTTCTGCGGCTCAAAAGATTTGATATAGTCTTTCAGGCACTTCCTAAATGTGGCGGTGGCGCATATCCCGCAAGTCCTTTCCGCAAACTCATTGTTTCCGCGCGACCTGCTGTATTCGAGATATGTTTTCAGCCTTTCCGAATACGGCACCCCCTTTTCAAAGATGCCCGGCTCCCGTCTTTCCGGCTGTGCTTTGGCGCAGGGAGGACTGTGAGCTACGAAACTCTCGAAGTCCGAAAAACTGTCTAATTTTATTATTTTGTTTGGCATCGCTCCCAGCCTCCTTTCCCCGGGTTTTTAGACTTTATTATATTTTCCTCAGGCATCAATGTCAGTCGTCAATATCCAGGTCAATATTGCCTAATTGATAGATCGGCCCTACTTCCATATTTTCGGTCATATATATAATTTCCGGCACAACGAATTTAGTTATGATTTCTTCCGTGAGCCTGTGGCCGCCGTAGCTTTTTACTATCATGTCGTCCCACAACAATCTTTTGCAGTTATCGTAATTTTCGCTTCCCAGGAGCTCGTCCTCCGGGCTGACGATGCACCGGGTCATCGCCCGAACCTCTTCGTCCAGGCAATCCTCATAATAGTGCTTTGTCAGGGCATCTAATTTTTTAATATACTCTTCGTCAATGACAAAGGTCTTATCGCCATTTTCTCTTTTTGAAAAATACTCATACTCGCCCAGCCCGATTTTTTCTTTTATGTATTTTGCCGGATAGACCGCCGGATTTATCAGCAATTTTTTTACATCCGAGAACAAAATAAAGGTGTAAAATCCCCCAAGAGAGGAACCCACCACCAAATCATAATTGTTTTGTACGGACACAAGGAAATTGTGCGCCTCAATTGGGTCTTGGGGAATTTCAGGCGCGTCTACATTGTAGTATTCCGGCAAGTGCTTTCTGATCAGCCTCGCAGAATTGCTCTCTGCCCCGCTGCCTAAGCCATGTACATAAAGAATATTTTTCATATTATCACCATCCCTGTTCTATATATTTTTTTATTACAATAATAATTTAATAAATACTGCGTCCCGAAAATGTCGCAGAAATTGTTCCCCAACAAAGAAAGCGACCCCGAAAATATTTCGAAAATATTTCGATATCTTGGGGAACAGTTGTTGACGACTGAACATTATTTTTATATAATGTAATGTGTGATTGTCAAAGCGAGGTGAGAAACATGAACGCCAAGGAGAAAATTGAAGAACTGCTGGAAGAGTCCAAGGACGGCACGATCACCGCAGCACAGGTGACGGAAGCGGGACTGCACCGCAGCGTTTTGCAGGAGCTTACCAAGAGTGGAGAACTCTACCGTTTTGGGCGGGGTTTGTATATGGACAGTGGCACATGGGAGGACGATTTCTATCTCTTGCAGCGAAAGTATGGGCGCGGGATTTACTCACACGATACAGCGCTGTATCTGTTGGGCTATTCAGACCGTACCCCGGCAAAATATACGATGACCTTTCCAAAGGGCTATAATGCCCTGTCCTTAAAGCAGGAAAATTTAATTGTCAAGCGCGTTGTGCCGAAGAACTACGAGTTCGGACAAACTCAAATTGAATCCCCCTCCGGCAATCCAATTCGTGTTTACGATTTGGAACGGACGCTGTGTGACATCCTGCGCGGCAGCGGCA
>CAVJCN010000185.1:0-4573 GCA_963647945.1 Absicoccus sp.
CTGCAAGACCGTCAAAGAGAACCCAAATAAGAGTGCCTTTGGCAGGGAATTTTTTGTGGCCCTTGCAATTGCAGCCGTGAGCCTTGCGGTGGTGTGGGGAACCGGGGTCATTAACGACATGCTTGAGCCAAGGGCAGGAGCCGGTGAGGCGATTTGCGCCGCCCCATGGATAATCGTAGCGCTTTGCTGTATGGGAATTGTAATGGGGCGGGTATCGAGAATGCGGAGATAAAAGCGGAAGATGAGGATCTCGGAAACGAGGTCGTTTTTTAAAAGCAGGGGTTTATTGCATTTTATGTCCTTAAAAGTGTGGAGCTAATACGATTTTATGTCCTTAAAAATGTAGGGGCAACATATTTTTATACGCGCAAAATGTTGACGGGGCACTGAAATACATATAAAATTAGCATATGATTTTAAGAAAAGGAGTGAGATGATGATACAACTTGACGGTATCAAAACGGCGATCCCGAAGCTTCGGGAAACGCTGATTGAAGTCGGTGACTCTCTTTGACCTTGCAAGGCTGAGAGAAGAACTGGAAAGAACGAATCGGGAGATCGAGCAGCCGGATTTTTGGGATAAGCTCGAATATGCCCAGAAGGTGATGAAAGAAAAAAAATCCATGGAGCAGACCGTGGAAAATTACGAAAAATTGGAAAAGGCTCTCGAGGATATCGAAGAAATGATTGAAATTACCGAGATGGAAGAAGCCGCCGGAGCGGATGCCGAAACCCTGGGGGAAACCGCGGAGAGTATACGGACAGACTTTGAAGCTGCGGCGGAGGAGCTGGAAGAACTTCGACTAAAGACCCTTCTCACGGGAAAGTACGACCACTGCGGGGCGATTCTGTCCATTCATGCAGGAACCGGCGGAGTGGATGCCATGGACTGGGCGCAGATGCTGCTGAGAATGTATACAAGATGGTGCGAGAAAAAGGGCTACTCCGTGAAAATGCTGGATTTGCAGGACGACACGGAAGCGGGAATCAAGAGCGCTACCCTGCTTTGCGAGGGGGAAAACGCTTACGGCTATCTGAAAAATGAAAAGGGCGTGCATAGGCTTGTGCGAATTTCGCCATTTAATGCGGCGGGAAAGCGGCAGACCTCTTTTGCTATGCTGGAGGTAACACCGGAAATCGACGACGAAATTACGGTGGAAATCGACCCGGAAGATCTGCGAATCGACACCTATCGAAGCAGCGGCGCAGGAGGTCAGCATGTAAACAAGACCGACTCGGCGATCCGCATCACCCACCTGCCTACGAACATAGTCGTAACCTGTCAGAACGAGCGGAGCCAGCACCAGAACAAGGAAATGGCAATGAAGATTTTGACGGCGAAGCTGACGGAACTGGCGGAGCAGGAGCACAAGGAAAATTTGCGGGAACTGAAAGGCGACTATTCCATGGGAACTTGGGGCGCGCAGATCCGTTCCTATGTTTTCCAGCCTTATACCATGGTAAAAGACCACAGAACCGGGGCAGAAACGGCAAATGTGAATGGGGTCATGGATGGCGATATCGATTACTTTATAAACGAAAAGCTAAAATGGAAGGAAAGTGAATAAATGGACATTATTGCAAAGTTAGCGGCGGAATTTAAAATCAAGACGGCTCAGGTGGAGCATACCGTGGAGCTGATCGACGAGGGAAACACGATTCCTTTCATTGCAAGATACAGAAAAGAGGTCACCGGGGGCTTAAGCGATGTTGTACTCCGCGACCTTGACGAAAGGCTGAAATACCTGAGAAATCTGGAAGAAAGAAAAGAGGAGGTTATCCGCCTCATCGAGGAGCAGGGCAAGCTCACAGAGGAACTCAAAGCGGAAATCGAGAAAGCGGAGGTTTTGCAGCGGGTGGAAGACCTTTATAAGCCTTTCAAGCAGAAAAAAGCCACTCGGGCATCAAAGGCAAAGGAAAGGGGGCTGGAGCCTCTTGCCACGATCGTCTTCGCCCAGCTTAAAACAGAGGGAACCCCGGAGGAAGCGGCGGAGCCTTTCATCAATCCGGAAAAGGAAGTAAACACTGCGGCGGATGCCCTGGCGGGAGCCTGCGACATTATTGCCGAGATGATAGCCGACGATCCGGAAATCACAAAAGATGTCAGAGAAAAGACCTTTGCTTCGGCTACGGTTTTGACGGAGGCAACGGATCCGGAGGAAAAGACGGTTTACGAAATGTACTACGACCACGCGGAGGCGCTGGCGAAAATCCCGAATCACAGGGTGCTGGCAATCAACCGGGGCGAAAAGGAAAAGAAGCTGAAAGTAAAGATTTCCGTGGAAGCAGAGGTTATGCACGAGGTAATCGGAAAGTCCGTGCTTAAAAACGAGAGGTCGATTTTCTACGGGCTGATGCAGGACACCGTTGCGGACGCTTACAAGCGGCTCATGGCACCGTCCATCGAGCGGGAAATGCGAAATCTTTTGACGGAGCGGGCGGAAGCCGAGGCTGTGAAGATTTTTGCGAAAAATACGGAAAATCTTCTGATGACCCCTCCGGTTCGGGGCAAGAAGGTCATCGCCATCGACCCGGGCTACAGAACCGGCTGCAAGGTGGCTGTCCTTGACGAAACGGGAAAGCTGAAAGCCTACACTACCATTTATCCGACCCAGCCGAAAAACGATGTGGCAGGAACCGAGGCAGTGCTGAAAAAAATCATCGACAAATTCCACACGGATATTATCGTAATCGGAAACGGAACGGCTTCCAGAGAAACCGAGGAAGTGGTTGCGAATTTCCTGAAAAAGAACGAGTACGACATTCAATATACCATCGTAAACGAGGCGGGAGCGTCGGTTTACTCCGCGTCGAAGCTGGCAACGGAGGAATATCCCGACCTTGATGTGACCACGAGAGGGGCTATGTCCTTGGGGCGCAGGCTGCAAGACCCCCTGGCGGAGCTTGTAAAAATCGACCCCAAGAGCATCGGCGTAGGCCAGTATCAGCATGATATCAACCAGAAACTTCTGGAAGGCGCTCTTACCAATGTGGTGGAGGACTGCGTAAACAGGGTAGGAGTTGACCTTAACACCGCTTCGCCGTCGCTGCTTTCCTACATCGCCGGGGTAAACATGGGAATTGCCAAGAATATCGTAAAATACAGGGAAGAAAACGGCAAGTTTTCCGACAGAAAGCAGCTCATGAAAGTTCCGAAGCTGGGAGAAAAAGCCTTTAACCAGTGCGCAGGCTTTATGCGAATCGCAGACGGTGAGAACCCTCTGGACGCGACTTCCGTGCATCCCGAATCCTATGCCGTAGCGCAGGCTATGATGGAAAAGCTGGGAGTAGAGCCCGAGGCGATCCGCGCCGGCGGCGACAAGGACATGGAAAAGAAGATAAAAAAGGCTTATCCTGCGCAGTCCCTTGCAAAGAGCATGAGCGCCATGGCAGGAGATCTGGGAATCGGCGAAATGACCCTTGGGGACATCATCGAGGAAATGAAAAAGCCTGCAAGGGATCCCCGTGAGGACGCGCCGCCTGTGGTTTTCAGAAACGATGTAAAGCAGTTTGAGGATTTGAAAATCGACATGGAGATGACCGGAACCGTGCGAAATGTGGTGGATTTCGGCGCTTTCGTGGACATCGGCGTGAAAAACGACGGGCTGGTGCATATATCGCAATTAAGCGATAAGTATGTGAAGCACCCCATGGATGTGGTTTCCGTAGGGGACACGGTGAAGGTCAAGATTATTTCCATTGACTATGACAAGAAGCGGGTCGGGCTGACGATGAAAGGAATGAAATGATAAATACTGTACTTTTTGATTTTGACGGAACTTTGGTAAATACCAATGACGCGATTATCGCCTCCTGGCAGCATACATACTTGCATTACACCGGCAAGGAGGCAAGCCTTGAGCGGATAACCTCCTGCTTTGGGGAGCCCCTTTTGATTACCATGGCGCGGGAGTTTCCAGGAGTGGATCCTGGGGAATCGGCGGAGGTATATCGCCGCTTTCAGGTAGAACATACGGACGAGCTTGTTAAGGTGTTCGAGGGGATTCCGGAGCTTTTGGAAGCCCTGAAAGAGGCGGGCTACCGAATTGCCATCGTGACTTCGAGAACGAGGGAATCCGCCCATCGCTATCTGGATATGCTGGGTCTTCGGGGATATTTTGAGGACATGGTTTCCTGCGACGATACCCATGTCCACAAGCCCAATCCGGAGCCGATTCTGCTTTGCCTGGAAAAACTGGGCATTACCAAGGATGAGGCGATTATGATCGGGGACAGCCCTTTCGATATGAAATGTGCCAACAACGCAGGGGTAAAATCCGTGCTGGTGGACTGGAGAATCACCTCGGACAACGCATCGCTAATTCCCGATGCAAGGGCTGATTACGAGATCGCAAAGCCGCTGGATCTGATGCGCGTGCTGGAGGAGATGCGCCGGGCGGAGGGCTGAAATTTGGCTTTTTTTCGGCGGTGTGGTTCGGATTTTGGCTTTTTGTGCGCATTCTTTTAAAAAAGCCAATTTTCCTGCCTCTTTTTTCCAAAGGTGGGGAAATATTCGGTGGATTTTGTCCGAAATTGGACAAAATCGTCATATCCTCTAAAAAAGCCAAAAAAA
>CAVJCN010000186.1:0-4572 GCA_963647945.1 Absicoccus sp.
GGGAACCATTACTACCGCCGTGCTGGTTAAAAAACCTGCGTTTGAGGCTGTGGTGCTTTCCATTCCGTGCAGTAAAAATACGAAAATAGCAAACAAAAACGCCCCTAAAACGCAGCTTCTCTTTATAATTCTGAGAGTCGTGTGTTTAAGCTCTTTCCAAAATATAGCGGCAACGACCAGGAACGCGATGCCAAACCTGAGAGCCGTAAGGGAGCAGGGCGGAAGACCGTCAAGTCCTACCATCATCATAACATAGGAACTACCCCAAGCGACAGCAATAAGCCCGATCATAAAATCGGCTTTGCCCTGCGTCCAGCCCTTTTTCCCTTCTTCTTTCTGCATTTCTTCCTGCATTTCCTTCTGCATTCTAGCCTCCATAAATTCAAACCTCCCGGGACAAGCGGATTGTTATATTCAGCAAATTGTCGGACAAAACATTTGCGTTCTTGCTTTTTTACAGTAGAATCATTATACTGTAGAAAGAGACATTTGAAAAGAGAATAAAACTTATGCTTACAACAAGAAAAAGTTATGGAGGTGGGGTATGCTATTAAACAAATACGAGGTTTTTCTGAAAACCGCCGAAATCGGGAATATTACAAGAACCGCAGAGGTTTTGCACTACACTCAGGCAGGAATCAGCCACGCCATCGCATCCCTCGAAAAAGAAACGGGATTTCCGCTTTTTATAAGAAGCAGCAGCGGCGTGAGTCTGACCGAGGACGGAAAGCGACTGCTGGGGGCTGTGCAGAGCCTTGTGAACGAGCAAAACAAGTTGGAGCAGACCATAAACAACATAAACGGAATTGCCACAGGAACCCTCAGAATCGGGACTGTTTCCAGCGTGGCGACTCACTGGATGCCGGATATTATAAAGGATTTTCAGAAAAAATACCCGAAGATCGAATTTGAATTACACTTTGAGGATTACGATAAAATCGCGGAAATGATCCTGCAGGGGCAGGTAGACTGCGGCTTTCTCACGGCTCCGGTGCGGGAGGGGCTTGACTTTCTGCCCCTTTATAGGGATTCGATGCATGTGCTGCTTCCCCAGGGACATCACCTGGCGGCAAAGGAAAAAATCACCCTGGAGGAGGTAAAGAGAGAGCCCATTATCATGCAGGCAAAGGGCTCAGACAACGATATCCGCAACATACTCAGTCAGGACAAGAAAAAATACACCGTGAAATACACGATGAACGACGATTTTTCGGTAATGGCAATGGTTAAAAGCGGCTTCGGGATAACGATTTTTCCGGAAATGCTCTGGTCGAATTATAAAGCCTGTGACGCGCTGGAAATAAGACCTATGGAACCTGAACAGTACAGAACCGTTGGAATTGCAACCCTGCCCCAGAACGAAATGTCGGTGCTTGCCAAGGCATTCCGCAGGTTCATGTCAAAGCGCGGGGTGGACTGAGGGGCGAAGAAAAGGGACGCGGCTTTATGAGCTTTGCGGTCTTTATGGACTTTGTGGGCTTTATGGGCGAGTGCCCCGGCGGAGAACATCCGGTAGGGACTGAATAAAGGGCCGCGCATAGCGACTTATGGTAGTGCTGTCAATTTCCGTATTCATCTTAAAAGCGTTTACCAGCATTCCGGCTATAGCTTCTGTAAAAAAATTGCAGGTAAAATCCCGAAAGCCATCGTCGAGCCGGATATGATTTTGCTTTTCGCAGTCCTCTATGGTTCGCCTCACGATGGAGGAAAAATCCTGATAGAAAAAGCGTTTCAGCTCGTCCCGCCCGATGCTGTCGTAGGCGCAGTTAAGAATATGAGCATTTGCCTTGACATATTGAATTGTAAAGTTCAGGGCTTCTTCATAGTCATTCAGCAGGTCGAATTTTTTCACCACCTCGATGGCTTCCTGCTCCAGAGTCCATTTGAGCAGGGCGTAGATGTCCTCAAAATGATAATAAAAGGTCTTTCGGTTCACATTGCAGTCGGTGATGATTTCGCTGACTGTAATTTTTTTTAGGGGCTTTTTTGCCATAAATTTTTTCAGCGATGTGGCCAGCGCCGATTTTGTCTGTAAATTTCCTTCTTCCCTTAACATTTTTCCTCGATTCTTTGGGCACAGAATATTGTGCTGTTATAAATTTGCCCTTTGAAAATAACATTAACTTATTCTTTAATTTATTATACAAGTGTCCGGCAAAAAAGACAAGGCAAGGGGAAGCA
Source organism: Absicoccus sp. (assembly GCA_963647945.1). GTDB lineage: Bacteria > Bacillota > Clostridia > Peptostreptococcales > Anaerovoracaceae > CAG-238. The sequence goes on from CAVJCN010000186.1 coordinate 2,182, forward strand.
AAAGAGAAAAATTTGCCTGATTTTGACCGGATTTTGACCCACAAATTGCATGGATTTGTCCGTATTTCCACATTTGTGTGCAGATTGACCGTGGAAGAGGGTGGCGGCGGGGCGTATACTGAAACATCAGCAGGAGGAAAATTGGAAAATGAGAAGATTTTATACAGGTGTAGTAAGTCACAAAAAAATTATTATATGCATCTTCGCAATTTTGTTCGTAGTCTGTCTGCTTGCGAGGAACCTTATTTCGGTAAACTACGACATGAACGATTATCTGCCGGAGGAAAGCGTCTCAACGGCGGCTCTGGATGTGATGGACGCAGAATATGGCGGAGGCATTCCAAATGCCAGGGTTATGGTGAAGGATGTAAGCATTCCGGAGGCGCTGAAATACAAGGAAAAATTGGCGGCGGTGGAGGGAGTCAGCGACGTAACTTGGCTGGATGACAGCCAGGATACCTCTATTCCGGAGGAGTTTATGGACGAGGACAGCCTGGAAACCTATTACAAAGACGGAGCGGCGCTGTTTTCGGTGACCATTGACGAGGACAAACGAATCGATGCCTGCAACGAAATACGGGAGATAATCGGTGAGGAAAATTCCATGTCGGGAAGTGCGGTTTCCACTGCGATAGCAACCACTTCCACCGTTACGGAAATCCCGATTATCGCAATATTCGGGGTGCTGTTCACATTCGTGGTACTTACGCTCACAACGACTTCCTGGGCGGAACCTGTTATCGTTTTGATGGGACTTGGGGTCGCTGTGGTGATAAACGCAGGGAGCAATTTGATTTTCGGAGAAATTTCCTTCGTGACAAATGCCGCGGGGAATATTTTACAGCTTGCGGTTTCCCTGGACTATTCGGTATTTTTGCTCCACAGATTTGCGGAATGCCGAAAAACAGAGCCGGACGAAGAAAAGGCTATGGTGGAGGCCCTCTGCGGCTCCACCACTTCCATACTTTCCAGCGGACTTACCACGGTAATCGGATTTTTGGCGCTATGTATGATGCGCTTTCGGGTAGGGCCGGATTTGGGACTTGCGCTGGCTAAAGGCATTGCCATCAGTCTTGTGACGGTGTTCGTATTTATGCCGGTGTTCATACTTTTGTCTTATAAATTTGTGGAGAAAACCCGGCACCGCTCCTTCATGCCGTCTTTTACGAAATTCGGAAAATTCGTCTGTAAGGTGATGCTGCCCTGCGTGGTGATTTTCGGGATTCTGACGGTTCCCAGTTATCTTGCCTCGAACCGAAACAGCTTTTACTACGGCGCGTCCCATATTTTCGGGCCGGAAACCCAGCTGGGAAGCGATGTGGCGCAGATTGAAGAGGTATTCGGGAAAAGCGATACCTATGTGCTGATGCTGCCTAAGGGCGACAGAGAAAAAGAAACCGAGCTTTCCGATGAGTTACATGAGCTTTCCTCGGTAAAGGACATCATTTCCTATGTGGATACGGTGGGCAGCACGATTCCGACGGCTTACCTTGATTCGGAAACTTTGGAAAAGCTGGAAAGCGACAACTATACGAGAATGGTTATAAGCGTTCAGGCAGATTTTGATGGTGAGGAAACCTTTGCACTGGTGGAAAATATCAGGGAAAAGGCGGAAAAATATTACCCGGGGGCATGGTATCTTGCAGGGGAAGGGGTTTCTACCCTCGACCTACGGGATACGGTAACCTCAGATATGCAAAAGGTAAATCTGCTTGCAATCGGCGCGGTTTTCCTGGTGCTGCTGGCGGCAATGAAGTCCGTTTCCATTCCCTTTATTCTTGTGCTGGGAATCGAAACCGCAATATGGATAAACCTTGCAATTCCGTATTTTACAGATAGCTCTCTCTTTTATATTGCCTATCTGATTATCAGCTCGATACAGCTGGGGGCGACGGTGGACTACGCGATTTTGTTTACGGATCGATATAAGGAATTTCGGGAAACCATGGGCCGAAAAGAGGCAATCATCAAGGTTTTCGAGAGCTGCACGGTATCGGTGCTTACCAGCGGCAGCGTGCTTTCGGTGGTGGGATTCTTGCTGGGAAGCGTGTCCTCCCACGGACTTCTTGCACAGCTTGGAATGCTTCTGGGTAAGGGTACACTATGCTCGCTGGCAATCGTCATGTTCGTGCTGCCGGGGCTTTTGTACCTGTTTGACGGGCTGATTCAAAGGACCACGAAAGGAATAAAATTCATGGGGGAAGATTTGAGAGAGGAAACGGAGGTTTTGGAATGAAAAACATGATGGAAAATATGGTAAAAAGTATAAAGAAAATAGTAAGATCCGCCCTTGGCCTTACCCTTGTTTTCGCGCTTTTTCTCACGACGACGGGGGTATTCGCCTACGCAAATGCTGCCGCTTCTGCCGAAAAAGAGGAAGTGATATATGTC
>CAVJCN010000187.1:0-4556 GCA_963647945.1 Absicoccus sp.
GGCATTTTGGAGATCCAAGAGGAAAACAGTTTCGGATTTTTACGGTTTTCCAATTTTCTTACCAGCGAAAAGGACATCTATGTTTCGCCGACCCAGATTCGCAGATTTAATCTTAAGACAGGGGACAAAATCAGAGGCATTACAAGGCTTCCGAAAGAAGGAGAAAGATTCGGGGCACTGCTTTTTGTCATTACGGTAAACGGCGACGAGCCGGGAGCGGCCATAAGAAGACCGGACTTTGAAGATTTGACCCCGGTGTTTCCATACGAAAGACTGAGGCTTGAAGACGGAAGCAGAGAACTTTCCACAAGGCTCATCGACCTTATTGCGCCTATCGGCAAGGGCCAAAGAGGCTTAATCGTGGCACCGCCGAAAGCAGGCAAAACCGTTTTGCTCAAAAAAGTAGCCCATGCAATCGAGAAGAATTACCCCGAAATTGAGCTTATCGTGCTTTTGGTAGACGAAAGACCGGAAGAAGTTACGGACATGAAACGCTCCCTGGAAAGAGGTGAGGTCATTTACTCCACCTTTGACGAGCTTCCGGCTCACCACGCCAAGGTGGCGGAGATGGTGCTTGCGAGAGCCCAGCGGCTGGTTGAACACGGCAAAGATGTGGTAATATTATTAGATAGCATAACCAGGTTGGCAAGAGCTTATAATCTGGTGGTTCCGGCATCCGGAAGAACCTTAAGCGGAGGCCTCGATCCGGGAGCACTTCACAAACCGAAGAAATTTTTCGGCGCGGCGCGAAAGATGGAAGAAGGAGGCTCAATAACAATACTGGCAACAGCCCTTGTGGAAACGGGAAGCCGTATGGACGAGGTTATCTTCGAGGAATTTAAGGGCACCGGCAATATGGAGCTTCATCTTGACCGCAAGCTCAGCGAAAAGCGCATCTTCCCGGCAATCAGCCTTAATAAATCCGGAACCAGGCGCGAAGATCTCCTGATGAGTCAGGATGAACTTGAAGCGGTTTGGGCAATGAGAAGGGCGATGGCGAACCGAGATACCCAGGATGTGGCCAGCGAAATTATAGATAATCTTGCCCACACAAGGACAAACGAAGATTTTGTACAGATTATAAAGAAAGTATTGATTGACGAATAACCGGAAACAGAAGGAGAATTAATGGATTTAAAAAGGATATTTTTGAAAGACGCTTGCCCCACATCCATAGGCGGGCAGGCTATAATGGAGGGGATCATGATGCGAGGGCCGAAGAGAACCGCCATCGCCATCAGACTGCCGGACGGCAGGATCCATATGAAAACCCAGCCAACGCCCCAGGGAAGTAAATGGGGCAGGATTCCTCTTATCCGAGGAGTTGTGAACTTTGTTGCCTCGCTTATTTACGGCACAAAGGTGCTGATGTATTCGGCTGAGATTCTCGAAAAATATTACCCGGAGGACTACCAAAAGGATAAATTTGACATTTGGGTGGAAGAACATCTGGGCAAAGAAAAGGCATGGAATGTTCTGATGATATTTTCGGTGATTTTGGCGCTAATAATGTCAATCGGCATATTCATGTTGCTTCCCACAGCGATAGTGGGCTGGTGCACGGCGCTGACCGAGAATGTTTTGCTCTTGAATTTAATCGAGGGCATCGTAAGAATATTGATATTTGTTCTATATATACTCTTAATTTCCCAGATGAAGGACATCAAAACCGTGTTCCAGTATCACGGAGCGGAGCACAAGACCATTCACTGCTTTGAAAACGGGCTGGAACTGACTCCGGAAAACGCCCAGACCTTTTACACCCTGCACCCGAGGTGCGGAACAAGTTTCCTGATGTTTGTAATGGTTGTGGCAATTTTGGTGCATGTTTTCATGGGCTGGCCCAATGTTTGGCTGAGAATGTTAACCCGTATTCTCGTGCTTCCGGTAATCGCGGGGATTTCATATGAACTGCTCAAATGGGCAGGCAGAAGCGACAATATTTTCGTGGAAATTTTGAGTATGCCGGGACTTTATTTGCAGAAGCTCACCACCGCGGAGCCGAATTTTGAGCAGCTTGAAGTTGCCATTGCATCGGTAAAGGCGGTTTTAAACGATGGGGATGATGTACCGTATTTCGAGGGGATCTGCGACCTTGAGGGAAGATGCATAGAGGAAGACCCTTCGGAAGCTGCGGAGCCGGCTGCGGAGAATACAGAAAACATAGAAAATATAAAAAATATAGAAAAGATGGAAGAACCCTCGGAGGTAAAGGAAAAATGAGTTTACCTTTGAAGGAAATTATAAAGATCGGGCAGCGACAGCTTGCGGACGCGGGAGTCGCCGATGCGGCGATTGACGCAAAGGAGCTGTACTGCTACATGATGGGCTACGACAAGGTGGCGCTGATGATGCACTGGCAGGATATTTTGCAGGACAACCAGTGCGAAGCATATTTTGACCTGATTGCAAAAAGGGCAGGAAGAACGCCGCTGCAGCACATCACAGGAGAGCAGGAGTTCATGGGTATAGCCTTTAAGGTCAGCGAAGATGTGCTGATCCCGCGGCAGGACACGGAAACCATGGTGGAGGATGCCATAGAGCTGATGGCAAAGGGAACCCTTAGGGGCAGCGAGTATTTAGGCGGAAAAGCCATGAAAACCGGCGGGGAAATTCTCGACCTTTGCTGCGGAAGCGGAGCAATCGGAATTTCCTTGGCAAAGAACCTGCCGAGGGCAAAGGTGACCTGCTCCGATATAAGCGAGGCGGCACTGGAAATCGCAAAGGAGAACGCGGCGCAAAACAGGTGCAAAGTAAAATTTGTGCAGAGCGACCTGTTTGCGGCGAAGGCATTTGCAGGGGCGCTGGGGAAGAAAAAATTCGACCTCATCATCAGCAATCCCCCATACATAGAAAGCGCAGAGATCGAGGAGCTTGAACCGGAAGTACGGAATCATGAACCGAGAATCGCCCTGGACGGCGGGGAGGACGGGCTTGAATTTTATAGAAAAATCGCAGAAAAGGCTCCCGGACACCTCAAAAAAGTCGGAGTATTGATGCTTGAAATCGGATATAATCAGAAGGATGCCGTCAGGGAAATCCTCGAACAAACCGGCGCATACCACAGGATAATCGGGCTCACAGACCTTGCGGGCAAGGACAGAATCGTCGTTGCCACCCTGAAAACCGAGCCGAAAAAAAGGAGGTAATGGCTATGAAAATTTTGCTTATAACCGGCAGCCCTCATAAAAAAGGAACCACGGCGGTGCTTGCGACGGAGTTCATAAGGGGAGCCCACGAGTCGGGACACGATGTTATCCGATTTGACGCGGCGCAGAAGGACATACACCCCTGCATCGCCTGTGAAAAATGTCACAGCGCGGTTTCGGCCTGCGTATTTCGTGACGACTTTGACCGGTTGCGTGAGGAAATTATCACGGCGGATGCGGTGGTTTTCCTGTCGCCTATTTATTATTACGGCATGACGGCACAGATAAAGACCGTAATAGACAGATTTTACGCCATTGACGGCGAGATACACAAGAACAAGAGGACGGCCCTTATGCTTGCCTTCGCAGACACCACCATGGAATCGGCACAGGGAGCGGTGACAAGCTTCTACGGCATGGCAGACTATCTGGAATGGGAGATTGTGGATGTGATCGCGGCGGCTCGCAGCCAGACACCGGAAGATATCCTGAACACGGATTTCCCGAAAAAAGCCTATGAGCTGGGCAGGAAAATTCTCGGCGATGCAAAGCCCCGGCCGGAAAACATGGCGGCCACCAGCCTTTCAGATCTCGTTTCACGGCTGGCAGATTTCTCCCGGATCGCCGAAGAGGCGCTGAAGGAAACAGAAGAAAAAGATGTGTTCCTGGATGCGGCGGATTTTTTGGAATAAATGCTTGCAATTTGCCGTAGGGTGTGATATCATTTAAGGGCTGTAGTGGAATACGGCTAATTCAAATATGCTGAGGCAAAGGCGGAGGCAGGAAAGGAAGACGAACATGAAGGAAGGAATCCATCCTGATTATAAGGAATGTAAAGTAACTTGCGCATGTGGTAACACTTTTGTTACTAGGTCAACTAAAGAAGAATTAAGACTTGATGTATGTTCAGCTTGTCATCCGTTCTTCACAGGTGCAGCTAAGATGATCAATCGCGGCGGCCGTGTTGAGAAGTTCAAGAACAAATACAACCTCGACTAATAATCAGACGAAAACTAAACCGAAATATTGCATTTCGGTTTTTTTATGATATATCAAGGAGAACCAAATGTTTGATAAACTGGATTTCATATTAGAAAAATACGAAGAGCTTTCCATGAAAGTTTCCGACCCCGATGTGATAAACAACCAGCCGGTTTGGCAGAAGCACATCAAGGAAATGGGCGAAATGGAGCCGATCGTAAATAAATATAAGGAATACAAAAAGGCAAAGGAAAGCATCGCAGAGGCGAAGGAAATGCTGGAAATGGGCGATGAGGAGCTTCGGGAGCTTGCAAAGATGGAAATTGCCGAAAACGAGGACAAAATTCCCCGGATGGAAGAGGAACTGAAAATTCTCCTTCTCCCGAAAGACCCCAACGATGAGAAAAATGTTATTCTTGAGGTTAG
>CAVJCN010000188.1:0-4484 GCA_963647945.1 Absicoccus sp.
GCCAGAAGCAATCAGGCGTTGGAGGGTATCTATTCCACTGTAGTACTGCGGGACATTTTGCAGCGCAACAGCGGAGCAGATCAGGCAATGCTCCAGAAAATCATGCTGTTTCTGTGCTCCAACATCGGCAGTATCACTTCCCCAAATAGCATCGGAAATGTGCTTTCTAACGAGGGAGATATTCATACCGGAAAGCAGAGAAACATCGCAGGAAAAACGGTGGACAAATATATTTCTATGCTGTGCAATGCATTCGTATTCTTCTCTGTTGGTCGGTACGATGTAAAGGGCAAGCAGCTTTTGAAAACGCTGGGCAAAAACTATATCATTGATATGGGCTTTCGCAATATGCTGTTGGGCAATCGAGATGCTGACCGCGGGCATATTATTGAGAACATCGTATTTCTGGAGCTTCTTCGTCGTGATTATCGAGTGTATATCGGAAAAGTTGGAGAAACAGAGGTTGACTTCGTTGCGGAAAAGCCAAACGATAAGGTATATATCCAAGTGACGGAAAGTATGCAGTCACCGGAGACCCGTGAACGGGAGCTTCGCCCACTGCGCCTGATTCCAGATAACTATGAAAAAATCGTTCTGTCTATGGACCGCAGCTTTATCAATTCCTATGATGGCATCAAGTCGGAAAATCTCATAGATTGGCTGCTTAGCGAATAAGCATTGCATGTTCAATATGGAATCAAAAGTTTTTGTATTTCAAGTCGGAAATTCCTAAAATCAGAACGTTTTCGGACTTGAAAATAGATACAATCAAATGATTCAAAGCATCTGTCTGATAGGCAGGTGCTTTTCTTTTGCCCATTTTAAGGAGCGTGATAGTCATGGGTATTCTTTCAGGACTGTTCAAGTCCAGAGATAAGCCGCAAAACCGTACAGCAGGCAGTGCCTACAGTTTTTTCATGGGCAGCAGCGCCGCCGGAAAGCGGGTAAATGAACGCTCTGCCATGCAGATGACAGCGGTCTACTCCTGTGTGAGGATTCTGTCTGAGGCGGTGGCGAGCCTTCCGATTCATGTTTATAGGTACAACGACAGCGGCGGTAAGGAGAAGGCGCTCGACCATCCGCTCTATTTTTTGCTTCATGATGAGCCAAACCCGGAAATGACATCCTTTGTGTTCCGAGAAACGCTGATGACGCATCTGCTCCTTTGGGGCAATGCCTATGCGCAGATTATCCGCAACGGCAAGGGTGAAGTGATCGGTCTATATCCGCTGATGCCAGACCGGATGCAGGTGGACAGAGATGAACATGGACAGCTGTATTATGAATATAACCTTTCTTCGGACGATGCGCCAACCATGAAAGGCAGTACTGTAGTCCTGAAACCGTCCGATGTCCTTCATGTCCCCGGGCTTGGCTTTGACGGTCTTGTGGGTTACAGTCCCATTGCTATGACGAAGAATGCTATCGGTCTTGCGATTGCCGCCGAGGAATACGGCAGTAAGTTCTATGCCAACGGTGCTGCACCGAGCGGTGTTCTGGAGCATCCGGGAACGCTCAAAGATCCATCCCGTGTCAGAGAGTCATGGACACAAACCTTTGGAGGCAGTTCTAATGCCAATAAAGTCGCGGTGCTGGAGGAAGGCATGAAATACACGCCAATCTCCATCTCACCCAATGAAGCGCAGTTTTTGGAAACAAGAAAGTTCCAGATCAATGAAATCGCTCGAATTTTCCGTGTCCCGCCGCATATGGTCGGAGATTTGGAAAAGTCGAGCTTTTCTAATATTGAACAGCAAAGTTTGGAATTTGTGAAATATACCCTTGACCCGTGGGTATCTCGATGGGAACAGAGTATGATTCGTTCCCTTCTGACCACAGAGGAAAAATCCACATATTTTATCAAGTTCAATGTGGATGGTCTGCTTCGAGGTGATTATCAGAGCCGCATGAACGGCTATGCCATTGGCAGACAGAACGGCTGGATGTCCGCAAATGACATCCGGGAGCTTGAGAATCTTGACCGTATTCCTGCTGAACTCGGCGGTGATCTATATCTCATTAACGGCAACATGACCAAACTGCAGGATGCGGGTATATTTGCGGCAAATGGAAAGGAGGAAAATTCCGATGAAGAAGTTTTGGAACTGGACGAATCAGAATCAGACGGAGACACAGCACTGAACGGCACCATCGCAGAGGAAAGCTGGTTTGACGATGATGTCACCCCACAGCTGTTCCGTGATGAACTGGAATCCGGCGGCGGTGATATTACCGTGTGGATTAATTCTCCCGGCGGTGACTGTATTGCGGCGGCACAGATCTACAATATGCTCTCCGCTTACAAGGGGCATATCACGGTAAAGATTGATGGCATTGCAGCATCGGCGGCGTCTGTTATCGCTATGGCCGGTGACGAAGTCCTTATGTCCCCGGTTGCTATGCTGATGATCCACAACCCGGCAACGATTGCTATGGGTGACCATGCGGAAATGCAGAAGGCCATTGATATGCTGACCGAGGTAAAGGAATCCATTATCAATGCCTATGTGGTAAAGACCGGGCTGTCCCGTGCAAAGCTGTCCCGCCTTATGGATGCGGAAACATGGATGAATGCAGGCAAGGCTGTGGAACTCGGCTTTGCGGATGGTGTTCTGGAAAGAGCATCCGACACTTTGGAACATGAGAATGCCGTCACCGATGTTATGTTTTCCCGTAAGGCGGTGACTAATGTACTTATGAACAAGATGACTGCCAAGTACGGCGCATCTGAAAAAACACCCGGAGGGCAGGCTGATATTCCTGCTCCGGAAGATGCAGAGCGTGGCCGTTCCGCAAAAGAACTGCGTGACCGACTTGACCTGATCGAAAAAATTATTTGATTGGAGGAATTCGTAATGAACATTTCTGAGATGATTAAGAATCGTGCTGACCTGGTAGGTAAGATGAGAAACTTCGTGGATACCCATGAGGATAAGAGCGGCAAGCTGTCCGCAGAGGATGCCGCCGTCTATGCAAAGATGGAGACTGAATTCGAGCAGCTCTCCGATGCCATTTCCCGTCAGCAGAGAGCGGATGCCCGTGAAGCAGAACTCGCCAAGCCCGTCAATTCTCCGATTACCGGAAAGCCTTATGTCATGAGCACACAGTCGGAGGAAAAGAAGGGCCGTGCCTCTGATGCCTATAAGAAGGCAATGCTTACTGCGATGCGTACCAACTTCCGTCAGATCTCCGATATCCTTTCCGAGGGTGTGGATGCTGACGGCGGCTACCTTGTCCCGATTGAATATGATCGCAGACTGATCGATGTGCTGGAGGAAGAGAACATCATGCGCAGCCTTGCTACCAAGATTACCACTTCCGGCGAACACAAGATCAACATCGCAGCAACAAAACCTGCCGCCGCATGGATTGAAGAAGGCGGTGCACTGACTTTCGGTAATGCCACTTTCGACCAGACCTTCCTCGATGCCTTCAAGCTTCACGTTGCCATCAAGGTGACGGAGGAACTGCTTTATGACAATGCATTCAATCTGGAAAGCTATATCATTACGCAGTTCGGCAAAGCGCTGGCAAATGCGGAAGAGGACGCGTTTCTCAACGGCAGCGGTGTCGGCAAGCCTACGGGTATTTTCGATTCCACGAAGGGCGGACATGTTGTAAATACGCTGACTGCAGCAATTAAGTCCGATGATATGCTCGACCTGGTCTATGGTTTGAAGCGGCCTTACCGCAAGAATGCATCCTTCATCATGAATGATGCAACGCTTGCACAGCTTCGTAAGCTGAAGGACAACAACGGCGCTTATATCTGGCAGCCTTCTTATCAGGCGGATGAACCTGACCGCATCCTCGGCTATACCGTCCATACTTCCGCATATGCGCCTGCTGATGCGATTGCCTTTGGTGATTACAGCTATTACAACATCGGTGACCGTGGCTCTCGTTCCTTCAAGCAGCTCAACGAACTGTTTGCCGGCAACGGCATGATTGGTTTTGTTGCCAAGGAGCGTGTGGACGGCAAGCTGATTCTGCCGGAAGCCGTTCAAATTCTCAAGCTGAAAAGTGAGTAAGAATACCGGGGATGGGGCAGCAATTTGTTTCCCCATCCTCTTTGACTAGGAGATGATGTCCATATGGTTACGGTAGAAGAAATGAAGCAGTATCTGCGTATCGACTTTTCTGAGGATGACGGCCTTCTGGGCATCCTCATCTCCTCTGCCGAAGAATTGTGTGCCAGCGTTGCCAGAATCCCTATGGAAGAATATCGCTCCCTCCAAAACGATCATGCCAAGACGGCTGTTTTATATGCAGTGGCTTATCTGTATGAACACCGGGAAGAAGCTGACCATCATCAGCTGACGCTCGACCTTCGTTCCCTACTGTTTGGTATGCGCAAGGAGGAATTCTAATGAATATAGCACTCATGAATCTCCGAATCACCTTTCAGCAGAATACTGTGGTGACCGATGCCATCGGAAATCATAAGAATGTCTGGGTGGATTGCTTTTCCTGCTATGCTACTA
>CAVJCN010000189.1:0-3683 GCA_963647945.1 Absicoccus sp.
GCGAATGGAGGAAAACACCGTGAGAAAAACAAAAATAATATGTACTTTGGGGCCTGCTTCGATCAATGAAGAAACCATAAAAAAAATGCTGAAGGCGGGCATGGATGTGGCAAGAGTTAATTTTTCCCATGGTGACAGAGAAAGCCACGGAAAGACCATTGATTTTTTCAGAAAAATGCGAGATGAGCTGAAAATGTCGGCGGCGGTGATGCTGGACACTAAGGGCCCTGAAATCAGAACCAGGGATTTTGAAGGCGGAAAGGCGATCCTTAAGGCGGGAGATAAATTTACGCTGACAACTGAGGAAATTCTTGGAAACGCAGAGAGGGTTTCCATTACATACAAAGACTTGCCGAGAGAGCTCAAAAAAGACGATGAAGTCTTGATAGATGACGGAAAGCTCCGGCTTAAGGTTCAGGAAACCACCGCAACCGAAATTATCTGCACCGTGGTAGTCGGCGGCGAAATAAGCAATCATAAGGGGATCAATGTGCCAAATGTGGCGCTTTCCATGGAATATCTCAGCCCTGTTGACAAGGAAGATCTTCTGTTCGGAATCCAAAAAGATGTGGACTATGTTGCTGCATCCTTTGTGAGAAGGGCAGAGGATGTGCTCGCCCTTAGGGCATTTCTGAATGAAAACGGAGGGGAAAGCATTAAAATAATTTCAAAGATCGAAAATACAGAGGGTATCGACAATTTCGAGGAAATACTCGAGGCATCCGACGGAATAATGGTTGCCAGAGGGGATATGGGCGTAGAGGTAAACTTTGCAAGGCTTCCGGGCATCCAAAAGCGCTTCATCAAACGATGCCAGCAAAGCGGAAAAATTGTAATAACCGCCACTCAGATGCTTGAATCGATGATAAAAAGTCCCATCCCTACCCGGGCGGAGATCACTGATGTGGCAAATGCGGTGTTTGACGGAACCTCGGCGGTAATGCTTTCGGGAGAAACGGCCATGGGAGCCTATCCGGTAGAAGCGGTGGCAGCCATGGCAAAGATCGCAATGCAGGCAGAGCAGGACGACCCAAGATTCCTTTCCGGAGGAAATACATGGTACGAAATGGACTCTTCCGACACTACAAACGCTGTGGGACACGCGGCGTGCACCCTGGCACGGGATATAAAAGCCAAAGCGATAATGAGCATAACAAAATCCGGATACACTGCGCTTAGAATGAGCAAATTCCGCCCTGCCACAATGCTCCTTGCGGCGACTCCCCACCAAAAAACATATCATCAAATGGCGCTTATCTGGGGCGTTTATCCACTTATGGTAGAAAATCTGCAAAATGTGGATGTGCTTGTCTACCGCTGCCTTGAAGAGGGGCGTAAGGAGGGGCTGCTGAACACGGGAGATAAAGTAGTGATCAGCGCGGGAGTTCCCCTTGACATCACAGGAAAGACAAACATGATACGGGTTGAGTTTGCGTAAACAAATTTTATGATTTATAATTTTTATAAGAAGCAATTTTTATAAGAGACAAGATTAAGAAAACAGGCTCGAATAAACGCGCTGCCCTGTGCAGCACGGAATGACAGAAATGACAGAATGGAAGAGGGCTCCTTGTGCACCGCGCAAGAGCCCTCAAATAATTTCAATTCGATGTTTAGAAGGCAGATTCGGCATCAGCCTCAGCTGCCGGAGCTTTTTCGTATTCCTCGAAAATCGCGTCCTTTATCCGATTACGGGTTTCGGAGGAAAGGGGATGAGCCACATCTCTGAACTCTCCGTTCCCGATCTTCCTGCTTGGCATAGCGATGAATAAACCGTTCTGACCGTCAATCACTTTTATGTCGTGAACTACAAATTCATCATCAAATGTAACAGAGGCAATTGCCTTTAATTTTCCTTCTTCGCCGACCTTTCTAAGTCTGACATTTGTAATGTTCATCTTGTACCACCTTTCCAGCATATCTTCAACGCTTATGCTCAATAGGTATTATACAATATTGTTAAAAAATTTACAACTGTTTTTGCCAAATTATAGAAATATTTTTGTCAAATTATAGAAATATTATGTGAAAAAATGTCCCTATTCGGGAAAAGGGGAATTTCCCTGCTGCCTGTAGGGATATCGCCCATATATATAAGACAGGTGTAGTCCCGCACTTTTTTATGTTCGGGACTTAATGAAGCAATGGCAACGCCGACACCCACCACCTCGGCATTAAATTCGCCGATCATTTCCGAAATTCCCACAACACTGCCGCCGCCGCGCATAAAATCGTCGATTATGAGAACTTTGCTGCCGGAAGCTATGGCACGCTTTGACATGGACATCCTTTGGATTCTGTCATAGGAACCGCTGAAATAGTTTATGCTCACGGTGGAGCCTTCGGAAATTTTTGCTTCCCGGCGAACAACAACGAGGGGAACATTCATAAGATGCGCAACGCAGGCGGCAAGGGGAATGCCCTTTGTTTCAACTGTTGCAACATAGTCGGCACCGCAGTTCCTGAACTTTACAGCAAAAACCAGTGCGATTTTGTTTATGAGGTGAGAATCGTAGAAAAGATCCGAGGTGTAGATGAAATTACCGCCCAGAATCCGGGAAGGGTCGGAAAGCCTTTCACAAAACTCCTTTTGGAGGCTTTGAATCGCCTCAACGGATATATCGGGAACGAATTTTACGCCGCCCTTTGCCCCTGCGGAGGTTTCAAGATACCCGCTGCCGGTGAAGATGAGAGCTTCATTTGCGGACTTAATATCCTCGCTGACGCTGGATTTTGCAGCATCGAAAAGGTCGCAAAAATATTGCAGGGTGTATGTCTTGTTAGGCGCGTCGCTGAGAATTTTGATTATCGCCCCCACCCGTTCCGTACGTTTCATAAAAAATTCCTCCGATTGTTCAGGTTAAGATACATCCATGATAGGACGATAAGATATATTTGTCAAGAGAAATCGGTAAATATAAAAAAGTGCGTAAAATTTACGCAAAATTCTGAAAAATGTCCAAAAAACACAAAAGCAATCCAATATGATAGTTGACAAGCCACAAAAAAAGGAGTAAAATTTCATCTATGGAAAAAAGAAGCGCAAAGAAAACGCTAAGAAAATGCGGCAGCTATTCTGTGAGATCAGGCGCAAATTCCCTTCGTAAGTGACAATGATAATACCGAAATAAAATCGCAAACATTGTCAAAAGACGAACGATGGGAAATATATAACATATATAATTATGGAGGCAAAAATGAGCTTATACGAAGAAGCACAAAATATATTGGATGAAATCGTAGAAATAAGACGAACAATCCACAGACACCCTGAAATCGGGCGCAAGGAATTTCGTACCTCGGAGCTGATTAGAAAGAAATTAGCGGAAATCGGCGTGGACGAAATTATTTCCCCGGTACCCACCGCAGTCATCGCACTGATTCACGGCGGCAAGGGAGAGGGAAAGTGCGTAGCTCTCAGAGCGGATATCGACGCACTTCCGGTGACGGAAGAAACAGGACTTCCCTACAGCAGCGAAGAACCGGGCATGATGCACGCCTGCGGACACGATATGCACGCGTCAATGCTGCTGGGGACGGCGAAAATCCTCTGCAATCACAGAAAAGACTTTGCGGGAACCGTTAAGCTGATTTTCCAGCACAGCGAAGATACACTTCCGGGAGGAGCCAAGGAGCTGGTGGAAGTGGGGGCTTTGGAAAATCCCCATGTAGACGCCATCTTT
>CAVJCN010000189.1:3721-4466 GCA_963647945.1 Absicoccus sp.
GGAGGAGCTAAGGAGCTGGTGGAAGTGGGGGCTTTGGAAAATCCCCATGTAGACGCCATCTTTGGTATGCATGTTAACCCGGACGAAAAAATCGGCAAGATCGGTATGCTTGCAGGGCCCCTTACCACATCGGTAGACCTTTACGATATAACCGTTAAGGGAAAGGGCGGACACGGCTCTACGCCGCACCTGACCAAAGACCCGATTCTGGCGGCTTGTCAGGCGGTTACCCTGTTGCAGCAGATCCCGGGACACTATGTTGACCCATTGGAAACCGTGATTTTTCCGGTTTGCAGCATTCACAGCGGAGAAGCGCCGAATGTCATTCCGGAAGAAGCCAAATTCAGCGGCATCGCAAGGTCTTATCTTGACAACATCCGCGAAGATGTAACAAGGCAGGTATTCGACATTGCGGCGGGAATGGAAAAAGTTTCCGGCTGCAAGTTTGACATAAACCATTACGAGGGTTATCCGGCCTGCTATAACGATGAAGCGTTGACGGAACTGGCGGAGGCCGCCGTGGGCCAGGCACTGGGCGAAGACAGCGTCATTCACTTTGAAAAGCCGCTGTCCTTCAGCGAGGACTTCAGCTACTACACAAAGATGACAGGAACACCGGGCTGCTATATGATGCTTTTCGCAGGACATGAGGGGCCGTTGGTGGCACTTCACAATCCGAAATGCGCGGTCAAAGAAGAAGCAATGCCATACGGCATGGCGGCCATGAGCTCGGTAGCGCTCAAAT